>JAFUSQ010000004.1 GCA_017467605.1 bacterium
ACCTGATAAAGTACCGTTGAATAAAGAGCATATGGTTTTAACTTTTTCCGGGTCTTGTTTTGCGCAATCTTCCATGCCTTCTGCAAAAGGATAGTCAAGGTCAGCAAAGTCAAAATCATACTGTGCTTGTGCCATTCTCACCGCTTGGCTTAGTGTTGATACTGTTTTTTTGAATTTATTTCGGTATTGTGCTGCGCGAATATTTGTCATAAGTGTCGGGATAGTCATTGCTGCGACAACTCCGATAACTCCAAGTGTAATTAATACTTCTGCTAAAGTGAATGCTTTTTTATTTTTCATGTTTACCCGTCCTTTCTGACTATTTTTTATTAATATTTTAATGTTTATATCTAATTTTGTCAATATAAAGTTCTAAAATATTAATAAAATTAGTCACATAATTCCTCTAAATAGATTCAAAATACAACTATCATAAGGGAGGGGTGATTTTGTGGATAGAAAAGAATTATTGGGAAAAAGGATAAAAGAGTTACGAAAACAAAAAGATTTTACGCAAGAATATCTTGCAGAAAAATTAAAAATTGAGCCAAGACAACTCAGCAAACTCGAAACAGGCAAGCATTATCCCTCATTTGAGACAGTTTTAGGATTGTTAGAAACCTTTAATATAACATTTGAAGAACTTATTAGTTATGAACATTTGAATCAGCAGACCGATTTTAAAAAACTAATTGCTAAAGATATGCAAGATGTCAGTGATGAAAAAGCAAGTCAGATTTATAAAGTGATTAGATGTTTGATAAATTGATTATTTTGTCGTGTTTAGAACATATTTTGCCGCAGCAGTAGCAGGTTCTGCAATTCCGTCATGAAATCTTATCGGGTAAATATCAGTTAAATTAGCCTGATTATTTTTTACAATACATGTTTGTTTAGATAGTTTATTTTCGCCGCTTGTGCAGCTAACTTCCTTATTTGGTCCGTTTATTCCGTTGACATCAATATATCCGTTGCATGCATCTAAAATATTATCTCCGCTACCTAGTGAATAATCTTCTTTTATTACAATGCCGGTTGGCAAAGTACATTCTGCAATTCCAAAATTTTTATGTAATAAAATAAGGACTCCGTCCGCTAAAATATAACCACGAAGGTTGTCTGTGTTTGATGCAACAGTCCAGGTTGCTGTATAAGTTGGAGTTATTGTATATGAAGAACCGTTTTTTAATTTTAAATTACTTGCTTTCTGAAAATATGCAGCACCTTTTAGGGTGCCATTTAACAATGCGCAAATAGAGTATGTATTTTCCGGGTTTTCTTTTTCTGCGTTGGGTCCGCACTTTTCATTTATTCCGGAATAGTCAAAATCATATTGTGTTAAACTCATTTTACCGGCTTGAGAGAGGAGGGCAAGAGTTTTTTTGAATTTGGAACGATACTGTAAACCTTGTGTATATGAAATTATAGTCGGGATTGTTATTGCCGCAACAACTCCTATAATTCCAAGCGTAATAAGTACTTCAGCAAGAGTAAAACCGTTATTAGTCTTTTTCAATGCAGCCTCCTTTTTGATATTGTTAATATATACTAAAATTTTTGTGTTGTAAAGTACCAATTTTAGTTTTATAATACTTAATTTTTGTTTATGCGACAAATAAGGGTAACATATTATCATTATGATAATAAATCGACTCTCTGAAATTATGGGGATAAAAAGGTTAAAACCCAAAGATATACTGGGTATTACAACTATAGGCAGAAAAACTTTATATAATATTTATAATGACAAAACAAAGGGAATTGAATTTGAAACGCTTGACCAACTTTGTTTTGCTCTTGATTGTAATCCGAATGATTTATTCAGATATATTCCAAATGAAGTTGCAAATAACATAAAATAAAGACCCTCCAATTTGGAAGGTCTTTATTTTATTTATATAATATCACTTTAGCAAAATTGAGATTCTTCGGTCACTTCGTTCCCTATGAATAACAATTCTGCATTTACCCCTAGTTGATTCTTTGGAACATGTAACCGATACCGCGTGCGGTCAATATCAATTCAGGATTTGCGGGGTCGGTTTCCAGTTTTGAACGCAATCTTGAAATATGTACGTCTACTACTCTGGTATCAATTCTGTGATCAGGCGGATATGCCCATACGTGCTGCAAGATTTCGTTTCTTGAAAATGCTTGACCGGAATTATTAACAAGAAGTTCAAGCAAGCTAAATTCCATTCCTGTTAAACGTATTCTTTCGTTCTTTCTGTAAACTTGACGTCTTGCAGTATCAATTTTGATATTTCCCGTAGTAATAACATTTTTAGTAACTTTGCCTGACGGAGTAACCATTTCACGGTTATTTGTTCTTCTTAATACAGCTTTGACTCTTGCTTCAAGTTCTTTCGGGCTGAAAGGTTTGATTACGTAGTCATCTGCACCCAATTCAAGTCCTGTAATTCTTTCTGAAACGTCACCCAAAGCTGTCAAAATAATAATCGGAACATCAGATGATCTTCTAATTTCTCTGGTAACACCATAACCGTCCATTTTTGGCATCATTACATCTAGTACCACTAAATCCGGGTTATATTTATTAAATGCAGTTACAGCTTCTTCACCGTCTTGTGCGGTATAAACATCGTATCCTGCCATTTTTAAACGTGTTTCTAAAATTCTTCTGATACTGGCTTCATCATCAGCCAAAAGTATACGCTGACGATCTTCATTTTCATTAGACAATTCCAAGTTTTCTGCCATAGTCTTTTCCTTACTTACTTTAAACTCTTACATAATCACTAAACTTATGAAAAATATTACGTTTTATTTATTTTTCTATAGTTTTATAACATTATGTTACACTAAGTTACAAAAAATTGCAAGGGGTAAAGGTAAATATATTTTTTTAGGAATAAATATGTATAAACCTTTTAGTTTATGCGTTTTGTGCTAATTTAGCTTCAATAATTTTTCTAAAAGTTTCCAAATCTTCTCTTGTATCAATTCCGACAGGAACGAAGTCAACAACGGAAGTTTTTATTTTCATACCATTTTCCAAAGCCCTTAATTGTTCCAAACTTTCGGTTTTTTCAAGCGGGGTTTGTGGAAGTGAGGTCATTGTTTCAAGAGCTTTCCGCTTGTAACCGTATATTCCTAAATGACCATAAAATGCCGCAATATTTGTATTTCTTTCGTATGGAATTTTTGAACGTGAAAAATAAAGAGCAAATCCGTTATTATCAACAACACACTTTACCAAATTCGGATTTTCGGCTTCAATTGGTGTGATTTCTCTGATAAGAGTTGATATGTCGGCTTTATCATCTTCTTTTACATTTTTTATTACGGCATCAATACTATCAGGTTCAATCAAAGGTTCATCACCTTGAAGATTACAAATATATGAGATTTCAGGGTGACGGGAAACAACCTCCATTATTCTGTCAGAACCGCATTTGTGATTAACTGATGTCATTTCAGCAATTCCGCCGAATTCTTTTACACAATTGAAAATTCTTTCATCATCTGTCGCAACAATAATCATATCCGCATATTTTGATTGTTGAGCCTTCTCATAAACCCACTGAATAACAGGTTTTCCTGCAACCTTTAACAACGGTTTCCCTTCCAGTCTTGAAGATCCGTATCTTGCGGGTATTATTATTGCTGTTTTTGACATAATTTCCTCCAATTAATCCACACGTTTAACAACAAATGATGTCCATTGATCTTGTTTAATTTCTTCAACAAGTTCAAGCCCTGCTTTTTCATAAGCATCAATCACCATTTGGCGTTTTTCATACAAAATTCCGCTTAAAGACATCAATGCGCCTGTTTTCAAAATATTTTTCAAATCAGGCATTATTTCTGCCAAAACAAAATGCAGAATATTTGCAACAACAAAATCAAATTTGTCATTGATTTTATCTGCACTGCCAAGTTCAAAATAACAACTGCCGGAGAAATTACCCTCCCCTTGAGGGAGGGTGGAAATCTTTGATTTCCGGGTGGGGTCATTTATTACATCTATAATATATTCTAAAACCCCTTCTATGTTATTATAAATATCATTATTCCATATTCGAATAACTGTATAACCCTGGTTATTCAGATAACAATCTCTTATTTTATCATTTTCAATATTTTCATTTTCATTATGCTGACTTCCATCAAGTTCCACAACTATTTTCTTTGTCGGAGCCATAAAATCAACAATATAAGGACCTATTGGCTGTTGACGCCTAAATTTTACTCCATCTAATTGATTTTTTTGTAAATAAGACCATAAGATTTTTTCACACACTGTAGCATTGTTTCGTAATTTTTTTGCTAATTGAATATTATTTTTAAGATAACGATGCTGAGCTTTTATACCCCTCCCCGCAATCATAGATTGCGACCCTCCCTCAAGGGGAGGGTATTTATTCACCATGCTTATTCCATTCTTGCTAGCATTTTCTTTAGCAACGTCAATTACGGTTTCATCTGTATCGCAGCCGTAAACATATGATGCCCCGAGTTTTTGGGCTAATATTGATAAAATCCCTGACCCCATGCCGATATCGGCTACTCTGTCGCCTTTTTGCATATATTTTTCAAGAGCCTTCATACAAAGCTGAGTTGTCTGGTGTGTACCTGTTCCAAAAGCACAACCGGGCTCTAATTTTATTATAATTTCTTCTTTTTTAGGAGTATATTCAATCCAATCAGGAACAACTGCTATTTTATCTGTAACATGAGTAACGTCCCATTGTTCTTTCCACTTTTTAGACCAATCTTCGTTTTGTTTTTCTTCAAGAGTAAACTCCCAAGAGCCTAAATCATCTTCACTCAATCCGCGTGATAAAAATTCCTCTCTTGAAATATCTAAAATATTTTCAATATCATATTTTAAATCTTCGAATGAAGCATATTCATTATGAAGAAATATTCTCAAAGCCCCTTCTGTTGTTGAAACCATTTCAAGATCTTTGTAAGATTCTTCAGCCATAACTATACCGTCACATTCAAAATTTTCAAAGAAAATTTCGCTGATTAAATCTTCCATATTTGGATTAATTTTAAGCTTCAATTCATAATAAAAATTTTTCATACTTAGCCAATTGATGATGTCGGCATAGCAATGCCGACCTACATTTCACTGTTTATAATTTACCCCTCAATAAACGCACCCATTTTACGGAACTTGTCATAACGCTGAGTTCTTAATTCTTCGCCTGATAATCCTTTCAATTCTTCCAGTCCTTGCAATATTGTTTTCTTAACTTCTGATGCCATGGCTTCATAATCTGTATGAGCTCCGCGAGTAGGTTCTTGAATAGCTCCGTCAATTACTCCGAATTTTAGCAAATGAGGGGCAGTAATTTTTAAAGCTGTCGCAGCTTCAAGGTTTTTAGAAGCATCTCTCCACAATATTGATGCACAACCTTCAGGTGAAATAACTGTGTAATAAGCGTGTTCAAGCATATAAACTCTATTTGCAACGGCAAGCCCTAAAGCACCTCCGGAACAGCCTTCCCCTGAAATTATTGCGATAACCGGAACTCTTAATTTTTGCATTTCTCTCAAGTTCATTGCAATTGCAGCACCTTGTGCGTGTTCTTCCGCGCTTATTCCAGGATATGCACCCGGAGTATCAATAATTGTTACAATCGGAATGTTAAATTTATCTGCATGCTTGAATAATCTTAACGCTTTTCTGTAACCTTCAGGCTGAGGCATACCGAAATTATATTCAAGGTTTTCTTTTGTAGATTTTCCTTTCATTGTCCCGATAATCATAACGGGTTTACCGTCAATTTTGGCTAATCCGCCCATGATTGCTCTATCGTCTGTTCCAACTCTATCTCCATGCATTTCTACAAAATCAGTGCAAATGTTATTTACGTAATCCATGAAATTCGGACGTTCGGGGTGACGTGCAATTTGCATTTTTTGCGTCGGGTCAAGATTTGAGAATAGTTCTTTTTTAAAATCTTCTGCTTCTTGTTCTAAAATTTCAATATCTTTATTTAAATCCATACCGGACTCCAAACTCATTTTTTTTAGTTCCTCAATTTTTTCTTGAATTTCTAATATCGGTTTTTCAAAATCTAAAACTGTTGCCATACTTACTCCTTACTCATGCATAGCCAAGATATTTGCTAAGGTATCTCTCAGATTTTTTCGAGAAGAAACGACATCAACCTGACCATACTTCAATAAATATTCGGCGGTTTGGAAATCAGACGGAAGTTTTTGTCTGATTGTCTGTTCAATAACTCTGCGTCCTGCAAATCCTACTCTTGCGCCTTGTTCAGCGACAATGATATCACCAAGAGTTCCGAAACTTGCAGTTACACCGCCGAAAGTCGGATCAGTAATAAGATTAATATATAACAATCCTGCTTCATCAAGTCTTGCACACGCACAAGATGTTTTCGCCATCTGCATAAGACTTAATGCACTTTCCTGCATTCTTGCACCGCCTGATGAAGTTATAGCTAAAACCGGTAAACGAAGATCTATTGCCTTTTCAATGATTCTTGTAACTTTTTCACCAACTACACTCCCCATAGAACCGCCCATAAAATCAAAATCCATAACGGCTGTTGCAACTTTATGTCCTTCTATTTCTGCGATACCTGTAATTACTGCATCATCAAGTCCTGTTTTTTTCTGGGCTGAGTCCAATCTGTCTTTGTATGTTTCTGTATCCGCAAAATCAAGAGGATCTGTCGGTTTAATTTCAGAAAACATTTCAACAAATGTGTCATGATCAAATAGCTGCTGAATTCTTGTTCTTGCATTTATCCTGAAATGGTAATCACAAACAGGACAAACCATTTGATTGTCTTCAATATCTTTTTTTAATAGTTGAGCATCACAATGAACACACTTAGTCCATAAGTCGGGGTTTGCTTCTATTTCGACTCTGGCTTCAAGTGCTCTGCGTTGAATTTGTGCTTCTTTACGCTTCTCAAACCAATCTTGAACTGTCATATATTAATACCTTTTATATCCCTATTAATAAATTTAGACCATACAGTCTAACAAAAATATTATACACAAAAAACCGGCATGAGCAATTTCAGTTAATTTTTTTTACAATTAGCGTCTCCAAGGGTAATCTTTAGAAATTTTCCAACCGTCTTTAACAATTATTGCAAGACATTTATCCCCCGGAGCCCAATATCCGCTGCCGGAAGCTCCAACCATGCAATTCCCGCCCCACCCTCTGTTAAACAAAAGATATTCTCTGGTATCAGAGCTTCCGGGGAATAAAAATTTCCCTGTGTTGCCGTTAAATTGTAATGTAAAAACATCAGTCCCTAATCGGCGCACCCCGGCAGGATTATTAACATAAACCCTCAGTCTCAAAACATTCTTTCCGTCATACCACCCTCCGGGTCTGTAAAAATACCACATATATGAACCCCCGCCTTGTTTTTTTAAAGCAACACCGGTTACATAATTTCCTGTTCCATTTATTCCCATATAGGCTGCTGTTTTTAAAATTCCATTACACTTGTTTGCTGCAGATGTGCATTGCACTACTTCAGCACCTTGAACATATGGTGCAATATACGTGTCTACAAACGCTTTTATATCAGTATCGCTGCCGCTGCCGTATTCCCAGCCTGACGGGTCATCATAATCAACAGTGGCTCTTTTTATAACTTGATTTAATTCGCTATATGTCTGTTTTAACTTTGACACTGTTGATTTTTTAGCATATTCCTGAACCAGACCGGGTATGGTTAATGCGGACACAACCCCGATTATGCCGAGGGTTATGAGGGTTTCGGCAAGAGTGAAGGCGGCTCTTTTGAAGTGAATAGGTGGATAAGTAGATAAGTGGATAAGTTCGTTACGTTTATTAATTATTCTGTCATTGCGAGGAGGACGTAAGTCCGACGAAGCAATCCAGTTGTTCCTGTACGAATTTTTCCGGATTGCCACGCACTCACTTTGTTCGTGCTCGCAATGACGTAATTCGTCATTGTGTGGGCAAAGCTCGAAGAATCTGTTAAATTTAATTAAATACATTTATTATCCTTTCAAATTTAAACTTTTTCTTTAAATATTATAAACTATTAATTTATATTTTTCAATATATATAAATAATTTATTTATGTTTTATTGATTAAGAGTCATTCATAATTTATACAAATGAGGTTAGAGAATGACTGATATAAAGAAACTTGTCGGACAAAGAATAAAAACAATACGTAAAAATAAAAAATTTACACAAGAAAAATTAGCAGAACAAATAGGCATAGAACCGCAAAGTTTAAGCTATATGGAATCCGGCAAATTTGCACCTTCGCCGGATACTTTACAAAAATTATCTGAAATCTTAGGGGTGAAACCTTTTGAATTTTATTATTTTGAAGATATAACCGAAGTCGAAATGGAAAAAACTTTAATTCATGCTTTGCAAAACGACAAAAAACTTTTGAAAATTTTATATAATATTTATAAATCAATTCAATATAGTTAAATAATTTTTACAGTCCCCGGTCTAAATTCCTGTGATGTTTGCGTATTTGCTCAGTTAATTCTCCCGGAATTTTTATATTTTGTAAAGCCATATGATACTTTCGTAAATTTGCGATTTTTTCTGTTTCGTCTAACAAATTGCGCTCAGGTTTTAAATCAACTTTATCTTTTACTTTTTCAAATTCTGTTTTTGTTTGTTTTGAAATAATTCTTGCAACAACTTCATCTAAATCACTTCCGCTGACACCATATTTTGAGGCGATTTCGTTAACAGTTTTCCCTTGCGGAAAAGTGTAAAGCCAATTAATTGAAAGTCTGTCTCCTTGTCCGACATGTACTATTCCTTTTTGGTGAGGGGTGTACATAATATCTTTTTTAAACGGGCTGTGACCTAATCCTATTGCATGACCAATTTCATGCAAGATTGTATGATATACTTCTCCTTCGTCCATATAGTCAGCATGAACCAGCCCTTCTGTTAATCCGATTGAAACTTCCGCACTATACAAACGATTTTGTCTGTCATATTGAAAATAGCACATTCCCAAAGCTTCTCTTTCTACTCTTTTCCAATCAATGTTAACATTTGATGCTAAAAGTGTATCAACAATTACAAAAGAAACTTTTCCGTTAGAAATCTTATGCCACTCATCAAGCGCCTGTTTTACATAACCCCTGTATTTGGTGTCCTGACCTTTTTTTGAATAAAACTTCATAGGAGCAATATAGACCTTTAAAGGCATCATATTCCATCGAATCAAACGACCGTTTTTAACAGATTCTTGTAAATATGTTTTCTTCTCCATATTTTTATTGTATAATAAAATCCGATATAAGAAAAGTAGAGTACATTTTATACAGACTAAGGAGAAAATTATCATGGGTATGAATTTAATGAACATTATGAAACAGGTTCAAAACGCACAAAAAAGAGCAGAATCTGCACAAAAAGAATTATCAGCTTTGGAAATTACAGGAGAATCAGCAGGGGGTTATGTTAAAGTAACATGCGACGGACAAGGTAAATTTAAATCAATAAAAATTGCACCTGAAGCAATTAATGCTGAAAATCCATCATCAGTTGATACTGAAACTATCGAAATGCTTGAAGATTTAATTTCATCTGCTATTACTCAAGCTAATGAAAAAGCTTCAAAAGAAATGCAGGCTAAAATGAAACAAATTACAGGCGGTATTAGTATTCCGGGATTGAACTTCTAATGATTTATCCAAAAGCAATAGCAGCACTTATTGAGCAATTTCAGAAGTTCCCGTCAGTTGGCCCGAAATCTGCTCAAAGAATGGCATTTCATTTATTGAGAATGCCTGTGGCTGATGTTGAAAATTTTGCAAAAGCGGTGATTGAAGCAAAACAAAATACTCATACTTGTGAGATTTGCTTCAATCTCTCTGCTTCAAGTCCTTGTGAAATTTGTTCTTCAACTCAGCGTGACCGCTCTGTTATTTGTGTTGTTTCTGAAACAAAAGATTTGATTGCTATAGAAAAAACCAACGAATTTAAAGGTTTATATCATGTTTTGCAGGGCTTGATTTCTCCGATTGACGGAATTGGAGCAGAAGATATTAGAATAAAAGAACTTTTAAACAGATTAACAAATGACGAAGTTAAAGAAGTTATTTTGGCATTAAGCCCGTCTGTTGAAGGAGAAGCAACAAGTTTGTATCTGACAAAACTTATTAAACCTTTTGGAATTAAGGTTTCAAGAATTGCCTTTGGGCTTCCTATTGGTGCTGATTTAGAGTATGCGGACGAAATGACTATAGCTAAAGCTATTGAAGGCAGACACGAAATTTAATTGTTATTACATAATATATATGCTAATTTGTTATTATGTCGGATTTAGAAGTACATTTTGAAAATCTTAAACTAAATTATCGTGAAATTTTCTTGAAATCAGCTTTGAATATTCAGTCTGAAGTTGAGGTTTTGAAACCTAAAGATTTTGACGGTGAAATTTTTTCCAAGTATAAACAAAATTCTGTCGGTTATGTGTGGCAGAAAGATGTTTTTGAATTCTTGAAATTAAGATTTATTAAATTAAGAAAAAAATCTTTAGAAATATACAATCTAAGCAGGGAAGAATGCAGCTGTTCCGGTTGTGGAGTTTGCTGCAAGTTTGCAGTAAGTGAATTCTCTCCATCAGAATTAGAACAAAAAGCGAAGATTGGTGACAATATTGCAAAACAGTTTATCCAAACTTTTATTCCATATGAATCACTTGATGAGGCAGAAAAAATTTACCCGCAATATGTAAAAATGCTCAAAAATCAAACAGAAAATGGGTATTACATTTATTACTGTCCAAAAGTTACACAAGATAACAAATGTCCGGATTATGAAAACAGACCGCAAATTTGTCGTGATTTTCCGGATAATCCTATTGCTTTTTTGGCTCCAAATTGCGGTTATAAAAGCTGGAAATTGAAATCCGAACCTGTTTGGCTTAAACTTAGTGCTGAAAGTGAAATTATAAATTTTTATTTGGATAAGTTAAAGGATTTATTAAAGTTATGAAAATCTTATCAGGATTGAGTTTAAAAGAGATTGAAAAAATAACGGATAAGCTTGGTGCAACAAAGTTTAGAGCAAGACAAATTCACAATTGGATTTATCTTAAATCAGTCAAAGAAATTGATGAAATGACTGATTTATCAATAAAATTCAGAGAAGAATTAAAAAAAGTTGCGGTAGTAACTGATATTAAAATAAAGGTTAAACAGGTTAGTTCAGATGGTACAATAAAGTATTTACTTCAGTTTCCTGACGGAGAATGTGTTGAAACAGTCCTAATGCGTTTTGATAATCGCGCAAATTTAACCGCTTGTGTCAGTTCTCAAGTCGGCTGCGCTGTTAATTGTTCTTTCTGTGCAACGGGGAAACGAGGATTTATAAGAAATTTGACTTATAAAGAAATTATTGAACAAGTTTTAACAATTCAGCGTGATACGGGTTTGAAGGTAACAAACGTAGTTTTTATGGGACAGGGCGAGCCTTTGCTTAACTTAGATAATGTATTGAAAGCAATGGAAATATTTAATGAAAATTTCCAAATAGGTGCAAGGCGTTTGACAATTTCTACATCAGGAATAATTCCCAAAATTAAAGAATTGGCTGAACTTGATATGCAATCTACTCTTGCCTTATCGCTTCACGCTCCAAATCACGAAATCAGAAAGCAATTGATGCAGATTGAAAATAAATATCCAATGGACAAGCTTCATGATGCTTTAAAATATTATGTAGAAAAAAACGGTAGAAGAATAACTATAGAATACCTTTTGATAAAGGATTTGAATGATACTGTTGATAGCGCGAAGCAGCTTGCTATGTATTTAAAAGATATAAAATGTAATATCAATCTAATTCCGTATAATCCGACCGCAAAAAATGATTATCAGAGACCTTCAAACAACTCTATAATGAAGTTTAAATCTTTGATGGAGCATTCGGGTAAAAAAGTAACGGTAAGACTTGAACGCGGTGCCGATATAGATGCTGCCTGCGGTCAGCTATCTGGTAAGGCTAGTTAGTCTAAAAACTAATTATTGTAACGAATTGTAAATATATAATTAAAATGACTCAAACCCTGATATAATGCTCTATATGATATGATATGATATGATGTAGTGCGCCTATGGCAATTTTTTTATTTAGCTTGTGTTTCTAATTATGTGTAGAAAATTAGAAAGGCAGGTATATTCATGGTAGGTATTCCAAAACAATTTTTAAATGCCGGTTTAGAGGCAACTGAGCACGCGAAAGCAGCTGTTAGAAATATTGAAAAAGCTGTTCGAGAAGTTGTTATTCCTGAGGACAAGCTTGTACGTCAGCCGGCATCTGATTTATTTGAAAAGGCATCAGAAATGACATCAAAAGGTTTTTGGGAAGATGTTGAAAATGTAGGACAATACGTAAGAGGGCAGCATTTAGCTGATGTTGCAGAAGGTAAGTACGTTGCGGTTGCAGATGGCAAAATCGGGGAACGTATTTTTTATGGTAGTAATGTAAAAGCTTCCTTCAATGCTGAGGGTAAGGCTGAACGTGTATTGGTTGGAAATAATATTTATGAAATGGATCCTAATACAGGCCGAATTACGGCAAAAGTTAAATTAGATAAAAACGGTAAAATAGATTCAATTGTCAAATATGATACAGATGGTTACGAAATACAAGAGGTTATTCCGGCAAAAGGTAATAAACCAAAAGTTGTTACAGATTTATCTTGGGACGGCGGATATCCTTATCGCAGAACCGAGTACTTTGCAGATGGAACTTATACGGTAACTCAAGATAAAGTAAAAAATTTCTATAATGCTGATAATCAACGTGTAAGAGCAAATTTTTACGATACTAGTGATTCAATGGGTTTGCCAAAAGAAAAGAATCCCGGATTATCTATGATAAGGACTTATGACAAAGATGGTGAAATTGTAAAAACAATACATATTGATCCGGATACTAAAGCAATTAAAGGTATGGAAAAAGACGGTATTTATACCGATGCATTATCTTAAAATTTATATCAAAAGAAAAACAAGCCCAAGGTAAAACGACTTTGGGCTTGTTTTTTGGATATAATTAAACTTGAAAAATCTCATAATTTTTAATTTTTCTTTTTTAATTCCATTTCGTAATTCAAAATATCAAGAATTACTTTAAATTCTTCGTATTTGAGAGTTCTGCGCGCAAGCTTGTCGGATATTACTTTTAAATTATAAGGATATCCTGTTTTCTCACTCATAATTTCGGCAAGACGTTTCATTGTCATTGCTTCTTTGGCTAAAAGTAATTTTACGTCCTCTCTTACACTCATTTCTTTCTCCATGTTAAATATACACACTTATCTTGACTTTAAGTAAGTCATGTGCAATAATAGGTATACATGTGTAAAAATATGGAGTATTGTAATATTATGTTAAACAATAAAAATGCTTTTACATTAGCTGAGATGCTGATTACATTGGGCGTAATCGGTGTGGTAAGTGTATTAACAATTCCTAATTTAATCAAAAATTACTATGAAAAAAGAACAGTCAGTCAATTGCGTGAAGTCCAATCCATTCTTTCTCAAGCTCTCAGGCAGGCAGAAGAAGAATATGGAGATGTATATGGCTGGGGGCTTTCTTATAACTCATCATCTTCCGATGCACAAATTATTGCAGATAATATAAAGCCTTTTCTAAAATTAGCGCAAGATTGCGGATTGATTGATAATAAAGGGATTTGTGCTTCTAATACGACCTATCCTTATTTAAATGGGGGAGTATATGAAAATAATTATTCTATGCTTTCTAATTACTACAAAATTAAATTATTAAATGGAGCCGGAGTTTGGTGGCGCAGCGGCAGTGAAGATTCGCAGCTAATAGCTTTTTTTGTTGATGTTAATGGTAAAAATTTACCTAATATTATTGGCAGGGATTTGTTTGGGTTTACATATTCAAATAATTCTATTTTTGCTGAATCTGTGCCTTGCACGAAAAATTCCAATGGCTGGGGGTGTGCCTATTATATATTGCAAAATGGAAATATGAATTATCTTAAAAATTAATTCTGATTTCAAAAGTTGTCTGGCCTTTAACGGATTTTATTAATTCAAGTGTTGCGTTTTGCTCTTTTAAATATTGTCTGCATAGTGCTAAACCAATTCCGCAGCCTGTCTTTTTGGTCGTATATCCTAAATCAAAAATGGTTTCTTGTTTATCTTTTGGAATAGGTCTGCCGTTATTTGTTATTTTTATATAGGCAAAATTGTCTTTTACTTCTGCTATAATGCTTATTTTACCCTTAATTTCAATAGCTTCAATCCCGTTTTTTATAATGTTTATAAAACAGGATAAAAATCTGTTTTCATCAATTTCTATGTTTTGGGTATTCTTTATCAAAACTTCGTATTCGATATTTTTATCTTCAACATATGCTTTTGACATTTCTATCCCCTTTTTAACGGTTTTTTCAAAGTCCAATATTTGAATAGCACTGCTATTTATTGATTTTAAGTCAAGAAGATTTGTGCCGATAATTTTTATTGATTGTTGAATACAATCAATTGCATTTTGGATAGAGGGGGTTGAAATCCCTTCTTTTTCAAGAGTTTTTCTTATAATTTGTGAATACATATCACAGATTGATAAATGATTTCTGATTTCGTGTGATACGCATTTTATTTGTTGTTTTAAATCGTCTGATGTAAGTAACGTTTGAGTCATATTATCTCCTTACAATAAATAATTTATATATTTACCCCTAAAAATAAAGGGTTCAGCCAAAATAAAGCAGAACCCTTTTTATAATATGTGTCAGATTTTATGCTGTAGTCATTGCTGAAGCTTTGGTTGAAGATGTTTTAAAACCATGGCTCAGCGCATATAAAACCGCATTAGTTCTGTCATTTACTTGTAATTTTTGGAAAATATTATTTACGTGTGTCTTAACTGTAGTTTCTGAAATAATAAGTTTTCCTGCAATACTCTTGTAGTTAATACCTGCGGTTAAAAGTTCCAAAACTTCGTTTTCACGTGAAGTTAAGCTTGCTAAAAGATTTTCGCCTTCTGCGGATTTTGCTTCTTCTTTTGCTGTAGTTTGGAAATATTCGAAAAATCTTGTAGACAAAACTGATGGTAAGTAAATTTTACCTGATGCAACATCTTCAATTGCATTGATTAATTTTACTGATGCCATTGTCTTTAATACATAACCTTTAGCACCCAATTTCATAGCTCTGTAAATCAAGTCAGAATCATCATATCCGCTGAGAGCAATAATCCTTGTAGAAAGACCAAGTTTGCCGATTGCTTGTATAGTTTGCAAACCGTCTTTTTCGGGCATATTTATATCCATCAAAACAATATCCGGGTGGTATTTTTTTACTAAATTAATGCCTAAATTTGCGCTTGTTGTTGTTCCGACAACGTCGTAGCTGCTTTCAAGGTTAATCAGTTCTTTGATACCTCTTAAATGATTAGCATTGTCATCAATTAAAACAATTCTAAGTTTTTTGTTGAAATCTCTCATCATTATTCCCCTCGTTTGATATTTATCTTCTACACTTTACATACTAATCTTTTTGGAGGGTTTTTAAATCCATGCACTGATTGATTATTTATTTCATTAAGATTGAAGGACTTATCTAAATCTATGGATTTAGATAATCTCTCAATCATGCTCTACACCATGATTTCGCCGCATGGACGAGGGGAATTATACAAAGGATATATTTTTCATATTTTAAGATGATTGCATATCTCGGGTAATCCTTTTTTAAGTTGAATTTAAATTTAGTTAAAATCAAATAATTCTTTTGGGTGGATATTAAGGGTATCTGCAATAATTTTAACTTTTGAGACTGTTAAATCAGTTCTAGCTGATGAGACTTATCATAGAACGCGAAATTTTTTCAGAAGCCAAATCATCTTGCGTAAATCCTTTTTCATTGCGCAAGCGTTTTAAATTTTTGGCAAATTTCTGTAAATACCTCTTGTTCATTTTAAAATTGTTTGTTATACTAGCAATTAATACAACTAGTATCACTAGCAAAAATAGTTTTTAATTATTCGAACCAATCAATAAGAGGTTTTATTTCTCCGAATTGAAATCCAAATCCTTTGCCAAAATCTTCATCAGTTAAAAATTCATATTGCACATTATAAGCAAGCGGTTCTTGTAATATATTCAGTTTTTTATACATTTCAGAAGATATCATATGTTTTTCTTTGTCGTAAACGTTTGAATAATTTAAACCTTCAAGAGCACAAAAAGGAATATCAGTGCCGCCTTCTTTGTCAATATTTATCAGTCCGAATGTTCTGCAAATTATTCCTCTATATTCGTAAACTTTGCATTCATTTTCTATTAAAAAAGGGCATTTGTATGTGAATGGCTTTTCTTTAGTCTTAAATTGTGCGTATTTTATTTCTTTTATATTTTTTAAGATTTTATCTTGAGTGTATTTGTCTGCTTTCCCGAAGCCTTCCATAATGTAGTCAAATTCTATCTTAGAAAAAGGATATTGAGCATTTTTACAGCACTTGGAGCAGCCTTTTTTGCAAAAAATATAAGGTTCTTGTTTGGCAAAAAACCTTTCTAATTTTTCATTTAGCATTGTCAGATATTTTTCATAGTTTTGAAGCATATCATTAATAATAAACGCAAGGATTAATTAGTCAAAATATTATAAAAATATTAAACGTCTTGATAAATAATTTTTCAGGGTATAAGTTAGAGTTATGAATAATATAATGTTAAAAAAGAGAACCTTAGCAGTCATAATTATTACTATTGCAACTATGATTGCCGAAATTTATTTTGGAATAACAACACACTCAATGGCACTTACTGCCGACGGTTTTCATATGGGGACTCATGCTATTGCGCTTACAATAACTTATTTTGTATGTATTTTAGCAATAAGGTTCTCTGATAAAAGTGAAAAATTTAATGCGTTAGGGTGCTATACGAGTGCAATTTTACTCGGTTTTACCTCAATCGGTATAATATATGAATCTGTTGAAAGATTTTTTAAACCGTTATCAATATCTTTTGAAGATGCAATACTTATTGCGGTAATAGGGTTAATAGTTAATATGGTTTGTGTATTTGTAATGGGTAATTCAACTCACCATCATCACCATACACATAGCTATTGTCAATGTGAAGAAACTGAAAATGAAGACAGTCACGAAAATTTAAATTTTAAGGCTGCATATTTACATATTTTAGCTGATGCTTTAACTTCGATTCTTGCTATTGGAGCATTGCTGCTTGGAAAGTATTTGGATTGGGTATTTTTAGATCCTGTAATAGGACTTGTCGGAGGCTTCGTTATTGCAAAATGGGCTTTTGATTTAATTAAATCATCAACCCTTATATTGCTTGATTTCAAAGAATAATAAAATTACGTATTGTTACTTAATACTGTAATAAGATTGTAATATAGATTTAAGTTTTTTTCGTCCAATGCTGAAATTTTCTTGTCTATTTTTTCTTTTATGTCTTGTTGAGGTATAAGATGTCCGAAATCAAATAAGTCTTTTATTTCGCAGTGAAAAATTTCGGTAAATTTATTTAGAGTTTTTAGCGAAGGAAATGAATTTCCCCCTTCAATATATGCAATTTGACGTTGATCGATTCCAATTTGCTCTCCCATCGCAAATTGTGTGAGTTTGCATTTTTTCCTCAATTGCTTAATTCTCAAACCTAGAAGTTTTTTGATAGTTTTTTCGTCCATATTTCACCTTTTACAAATTATAAATAGGTAAATTTAAATAAAAAATGAAATGCCCACTTGTATTATTTTTGCATATATGATATTATTAGTAGTAAAAATACCTAATATACAATTTTATAATTCGTAAAATATTAAAGGAGAATATTGCAATGACCAAAAATCCGGAAAAATTTTTAAATAAAAATTATGTTTGCATAATAGTCCGTAGTCGGTTGATGAACAGATGGGGGTTTACTCTGGCTGAAACGTTAATAACAATAGGCATAATCGGAATTATTGCAGCAATGACAATTCCGATTATTTCACACAAAATAAGGACAACTTTATTAAAAAATCAATTTAAACAAGCCAGTGCAATTTTGGAAAAATCATTGAATGCAACTTTTGCCGAAGTTGGAGATATAGATTTAATAAAAAATCCAAATAATATTAAAAGTTTCATACCCAATGAAGTAAGAAATGAGATAAATGCATATTTTAAAGAAACACTTAATGTACAGGATACACTAGAATTGGCGCAATTTACTACCGGTAAAACCGGATTTGGTACAATGGTGAACAGGCAAAAAATATATAAACGTAATGGTGAGATATATGGTGGTTATTATATATATAACGGAGGAGGTGCTGCTTGGATATTGAAAAACGGCATAACAATTTCTCCTATGAAATTTCAAGTACACAATGTTAATGACGGTGTAAAAATATGGCTTGATACAAATGGTCCGCTAAACGGACCAAATCGCCTTGGGTATGATATTTTTATTTACGATAGCGGTTTTTGGAACGGATATTCTTGCAGCGGGTCATATTTCTACGGTTGTTACCGATATGCAAAAAAAGATATATCCCCTGATAATAGTAAAAGAAAGTATTGGGACAGTCTCAAATGATAAAATTTATCCCTCAAGTTTGAGGAAAATAACGCCCATAATTATGAATAATACTCCCAAAATTCGCATTAAATTCAAAGCATCATTAAAAATCAGTACCCCGATTAAAAAAGTACAAGAAGCTCCAATACCCGTCCAAATTGCGTAAGCGGTTCCAATTGGAATATGTCTTTGGGCAAGATATAAAAATACTCCGCTCAAACCCATTGCAATAATCGCAAAAATTATCCATAAAACTTTGTGAGAACTCGTAACTGCAACCTTTAGACCAAAAGGCCAGCCAACTTCAAATAATGCGGCAATAAACAGATAAAACCAACTCATTTTTTATTATTCCTCATTCTTAGTTAAATCTTTTATAACTTCTCCTGCTATGATAAATCCGACAACAGGAGGAACAAAAGATATACTTCCCGGTATTTGATGTTTTGCAGTGCATTTCCTAACGGTGCCCGGCGGACATATACAATGAGAACGACAACTTATTGCCATATCATTAATGGGTTTTATCGGGGTTTCTTTTGAATAAACCACTTTTACTCCGCTAATTTTTCTTTTTCTAAGTTCTGTCCTTATGACTCTTGCTAATGGACAAACCGAAGTTTTAGAAATATCTGCGACTTCAAATTTTGTAGGGTCAAGTTTATTTCCTGCACCCATTGCACATATTATAGGAGTGCCGGCCGATTTACATTTTTCAATTAACGATAATTTTCCGACTACTGTATCTATTGCATCAACGACATAATCATATTGAGAAAAATCAAATTGTTCAGATGTCTCAGGGGTATAAAATGTTTTGTGAGTGTATACTTTTACGTCGGGATTTATTTCAAGAATTCTTTCTTTTGCTACTTCAACTTTAAATTTCCCTACGGTTTTTCTTGTCGCATAAAGTTGTCTGTTCAAATTTGTAAGACAAACTTTATCGTCATCTACTATATCAATTGAGCCTAAACCGCTTCGTATAAGTGCCTCAGCCGCATAACCTCCGACTCCTCCTATTCCAAATACTGCAACTCTTGAATTTGAGAGTTTTTGTATTCCTTCTTTACCCAGTAATAATTCTGTTCTCGAAAACTGATTTAACATTTGTGCTACCTGTTATACAAAAACTTTATCATAAAATAAAATTATTTAGAACTTATTATTTTAGGGCAATCGTATTTTTCAAATCATCAATGAATTCTTGTCTGTATAAAAATCCAAGATGAGCCCCGTTATCAAGTAAAACAATTTTATCCCGGCTGTATTGTTTTAAGCGTTTTAATTGGTTGGTATCAGTAAGGTAATCATTTAATGAATGATATATTTTGTAATTATCACTATTTTCAAGATAATTCGATATTGAATATAAACTGGTTTCATAAGTTAAATCATCACAAGTTTCATTTTCATTTTTGATTAAATATTTTTTAGCATAATCTTGAAATCCCATGTTATTTATCATTTCGTAAATGTTGCTGCGGTTAGATTTTGAAATCTTTTCAATGGTAAAAATTAAATCTGACAATTTTTGATGCATTAAAAATCCGGTTATAAGTTTCCCTTCGTATTCCGAAAATGGGAGATTATTTATTTCAGTTTTTACATCATCTTTTGATTGATATAATTTGACAACTTTTGCGGCTGTTATTGCAACTTTATCTTTTAAGTTTTGTGGTGAATTATTCCAATCCTGTGAATTTTTATCAACTTGTTTCATTGCATAAATAAGTTCTACAGGCGGACAGATTGATATAAATTTAGTATTTCCCAGAGTATTATGAGAATATTCGTGTGCTCCCAAAAATAGTGTAGTTAAAGCACCGAAAGATGTTCCTATAAAAACCTTATTATTAAATTCACAACCGTATTTTTCACTAAGTTTTGATATGATCTTTAAAGTAACATTACCTAATATTTCAGAGTCTTTTGCAGGTAATCCCGGGGTATATCCGTCAGGCATACTTTTTACAAATTCCCATTGAAAATGACTCCCTTGTATTATAACTGAATATCCGGCATCATAAAATAATTTTGCAAGTAATACAGAGTGACTTGACATAATACCTTCTCCGATTGACGGGTAAATAATTGCGAGAGGAGAATTTTTTTTGTCTTTTTGCAAAATATATCTGAAATTATAGTTATCTTTTCCTTCTGCTAAATTTATTGATGAAGTATGAATTCTTTTTGAAAAACTTCTGTTCCAAACTGATAATTCATTCCAGACTGATTCATCAACTTCCGGTAGTGAAAAAAGAGCCGTTCTCATCGAATCAACAACAGGATTTTGGGGATTGTAATTTTTTAAAATTATGTCTGCACCGAGTTTAAAGTTTTCAGCACTATAATCTTTTGATAACTGTTCATCAATGTTTGCTCCGCCATATAATAAATCAGGAATTACAATTTCTGATGAGACTTCAATTTTTACAATATTATTCTTTTCTTCTTCCTTTTTGGGAGCAGGAATAGATTTTTTTATTTCAACAACCGCTTCACTGTTATCTTTTACATCTGTATGTAAAAATGCTAGAACATCAATTCTGTCATAATTTTGACATTTTATGTAGCTATCTATGGCAAATGCACTTTTTGCAATTTCGTATGGATCTGCAAAATTCGCTTCAATCATTTTTATTAAAGGTTGAATATAAGAGGTTTTATTAACTGTTAATCCTGCTTTAACTATTGCTAAAACAGGAGTTGCAATATAAGAGCCGGGATTTAGAGCTGTGTCAAGAATTTTTCCGAATAGGCCTCTAACATTTGTAAAAGACAACACCGGAAATACAAAATACGGACCGGATTTTATTTTACAACCTGCCAGTGCTTGCTCCATATTTTCTTTAGACTGTTCGATATTAAAAATGTGTTTGGCAGGGTCAAACATTCCACCAAGCCCTAATATTGTGTTTGTAAAAAATCTTACGGTTTCATTTTTTGAAGTTTTAAAATCTCTTTGTAATAAACTGCTTACAAGTCTTATCGGATATTCTATATTATTTGTAACTCCTTGAATTCTGTCCATTCCGTATTCAGGCATAATAGATGACCATAAAATATGAATTGGTCTTATAGCGTATTTGTTAAGTTTTAAATTAAAATTAAATATTTTTCTGTTAAAATTTTCCCATTTATCATCTCCCAAAAATTCATATGAATAGTTCGGAAATTTCTGTTCTTGTGCGGCAAATACAAATATGGTGTTGTTAAATGTAAAACTCAGCAAAAGACAAAATATAAAAATTTTTTTCTTTAACATAATTATCCTCGTTTATTTTAGATACAAGGATTTTTATTCAAAAGAATAAATTAATATATTACACACTAAGAGATAGAAAACGTAACAATCCAAGTTAATTATCTGCCGTTAAATTTTGCATCAACAAGTTCGTATTTAGTTTTACCACCCTTTGATAGCGGAACAAAGTATGCATCAAAATGAGAATTATTTATATCAGTTGATAAAAGACATTGTTTAATTCTTGAATACAAATCTTCAATATATTGAGCTTTTGCAAATTTAAGGTCTCTATCTCTATCTGCCATTATTGCCTCTTGAGCTTTCTTTAAATCAATTCCAAAACTATCCGCAATCAAATCAAATCTTTCTTTTGCACTATGTCTTGCAAAGCAAATCGGCTTAGCACAGTCAGCAGCCATATCTACCGTTTTACCTGATAATAAGTATGATTCAATTTCTCCGAGAGAATTGGTCTTTCTAAAGGCATGCACTTGATTTCGTTTCAAATAATCAGGAACTCTGTTTTTAAAAAATCTGACAATACGTTCTCTTATTGGTTTGTCTTTGTCGACTTTAGGAATGCGTACAGACAGTCCTTTTTTTCGTCTTTGAGCATCATTATAATCCTTGTTTAACCAGGTGACAATTTTTCTCTGTAAAGTTTTTAATATTTCCAGTTCTGTAACTTGATGAAACCCCCCGTCTGTTTCGGATTTAACAAAATATCTCACAGGGTGAACCGCACCAAAAGAAGGTTCCCTTTTGGGATTTGAATAGTATAAGTTATTGTTATTTACACAATCAACTTTCATATTAAGACCTATATTTTGCAGAATTGACAATATTATTAAATATGAAAATAAAATTTTTTGCTCAAATTATGTATAAATAGTATCAGATACGTTACAGAAATTAACAATTATACTGAAAAATATTTTCAGCATGATACATTGATTAAGTGTATTAGTTTAGAAGGAGGGAATATGAGAAATATTTTAAAAACAGTTTTGTCTGTTGCAGTAGCGGCTTTGGGGATAATGCCTGCAATGGCTTTTCCTGATGTAAGCAATGATTATTGGGCAGCACCGCAGATTAATTTGTTATCAGAGCAAGGGGTTATTGTCGGATATCCTGATGGAACATTTAAACCTGATGATAATGTAACAAGAGCGGAATTTGCCGCAATGGCAATTCGAGCACTTGGGCAGCAGCATACAAAAGTTGCACAACCTGTTCATTTCGCAGATATTAATGAAGAACATTGGGCTTATGAAGATATACAAAAAGCTTTATATTTCGATTTAATTTCAAGTGATAAAGAGGGGGATTTATTCAGACCGGACGATTCCGTCTCAAGGGCTGAATCTATGTCAGTTGCAGTTAATGCTTTGACAACCGAAACTATAAGTATTGCAAAAGCAAGAGAAGTTTTAGCTCAACAATATATTGATGCAAATACAATTCCTGAATGGTTTATTATTCCTGCCGGGAAAGCAGAAATTTTGGGAATGATAGTTGTTGCTCCGACTGCACAAAAGGCATCAATTGAAGCAGACAGACCTGCTACAAGAGCTGAAGTTGCAGCAATCCTGTTTAAAATGATGGAACAAGCAAAACTTAATCCGAATGCTAAACTTGCAGAAGCTATGAGAAAGAAAACCGGAGAAGGAGTTGTTCTTGAATCAGCAACAGTTCAAGGCAGTATAGGAACAATTCCGGCCGGTACAACTGTTCCGATTAAGATGAATACTTATATAAGCTCTCAAACTTCTGAAGGCGGAACTTTATACACCGCATCTGTTCCTGAAAATTATGTTACAAAGGAAAAATATATTTTAATCAGACAAGGTGCAGAATTAAAAGGTCAATTACTTGATGTAAGACCCGGAAAATATTTTGTAAGAAACGGTGTTCTTGTATTTAGAAATGCGTTAATTACAACAAATAATGACCAAACTACAAGTTTTAGTGCAATCGGTGAAATTTATAAAGACAGAAATTGGTGGATGAAATTTGTTAGATGGGCATTCAAAGGTGAAAAACTTGAAGTCCCTGCCGGAGATTCTGCTTATATGAAATTATTGCAGCCTGTTAAAGTAGATTTGACTAACGGTTGGATTTACGAACAGTAAATAATTTGTAAAAATAATTAAAAAGACCTTTTTCTAAAATAAATGAAAAGGGTCTTTTTTATATCCTTAATATTTAAAATTTTTATGTTATATTAAAAACAAAGGAGTTGCGACTTGATTAAGTTCTTAGGATTATGCGTTCAAAACCTTATAGAATGTTTTAGATACCTTTTTGGCGGTAATGTTAAATTTAGAACTGTAATTACACAGGCTGCGGCAATAAGTTATGATTCTTTACCTATATCTTTGATAATTGCGTTTATATCATCTGCCGTAATTACAATTCAGGTTTCAAAACAGTTTCTAATGACAGGTGCAGAAGCATACATTGGCGGAACGATTGCAATTGTTATGATTAGAGAAATTGCGCCTGGGTTTGTAGCTTTGGCTATCGGAGCAAGAGCAGGAACGGCAATTTCGGCAGAAATTGCGAATATGCAGGTTACGTCGCAAGTTGATGCTATTAAGACCTTGAAAATCAGTCCTGTCGGATATTATTTTGCTCCAAGAATTATAGCATCAATGGTAACCGTTCCTATGGTTGTTTTAATCGCTGAATTTATAGGTATATTAGGCGGTATGGTAGTAGCTTTGGGAACAATCAATCTTCACCCTGCAAGATATATGACATCAGCTTGGGCTTGGATTGCAGCAAAAGATATTTATATAAGTTTGTTAAAAGCTTGTATTTTTGGTGCGTTAATTGCTTTGGTTTGTGCAACTAAGGGTTATGAAACAAAAGGCGGAGCAAAAGAAGTTGGTACTTCAACCACGCAAGCTGCAATTCTATCAACGATTTATATGCTCGTCGCAGATTTTCTTATAAACCTTGTGTTTTATATTGCGTAAATTATTAATTATCGTTGTTATTTTTAGTAATAATTATTGTTTAATTTCTCATAGAGGTCATTTTGTTCGACCTCCACGAAGTGAGCAATTATTGTTACACGAGACAACAACAAAAGTGGACTTGTTTGAGCGTTCATATAATAATAGACCCTGAAACACCTAACGGCTACGCCGACGGATACAGGCTCACACAAAAATTTTGTCATTCTGAACTTGATTCAGAATCTAAAAATTTTTGGTTCGCTTTGTAAAGTTCAGGGTGACATTAAAGCGAGTTGTCCACTTTAATGTCGAGTGTTACAAATAATTAGCGAACGCAGTGATGGTCGAGGGGGTAAATGTTATAAAAGCGGTTATTTGTGTAATTCCGCCAATATTGGCAGCAAAATACCACGTGCGGCGAGCACTCTTTACGGCTAAAGAAAGCGGTCTACTAAGAACAAAACAAATTTTGTTAAAATAAGAATTACTTACATTTTTATTTTAACTTCTTTTTATCAACTGAAGCGATAAATTTAATAGCTTCATTTGACGGTATTGCAAAGCCTATGCCGATATTTGAAATATTGTGATCAGGATTGTAAATAGATTGGCTTATACCGATAACTTCTCCGGTCGAATTTAACAATGGGCCGCCCGAGCACCCCGGATTAATAGCGGCATCTGTTTGAAATCTGTTTTTAACATAATCTATTCGAGATATTATTCCTTGGGTTAAGGTGTTTGAAAACCCGAACGGATTGCCTATTGATAAAACTTTTTGTCCGACTTTAACACTTTCGGAATCCGCAAAAGAAACTGTTTCAAGTGAATGCTTCGGGTTAATCTTAATAAGTGCCAAATCCTTATTTTTACCCATTTGAGCAATAAATTGAGCTTTATAAGTTTGGCCGTTGTGGGTTGTAACTTCAATATCTTTGTAGTTTTCAACTACATGTGAGCCTGTTAAAATTAATCCGTCAGATCTGACTATACAACCTGTGCCTGCAGATACACCGTCTTTTACTTGAGCTTCAATTGCAACGATTGCAGGGCTTATCTTTTCGTAAACGCTAATATTTATTTGTTCGTCAGGAGCATATGCAATAGCCGAATTATAGTTAAATCCCAAAAGTATAATTAACATCACTAAATATTTTTTCATTTTGACTCCTATAATTAATTCTGTAATTTATTATTTTTACATTTAGCCCCAAATGTATTCTCCTTTTTTTGAAATTTTGGGTTAGTTATTGAAAATATTAAAATTTTAATGTATAATTCAGATGACATAAAGTCTGATTATTTAATGAAGGAGAAAATTATGACAAGAATTGAATCATTTAAACACGCGTTGGAAGAAAAACGTGCAGTAAAAGTTATTGCAGGTATTGACAATTTTGATATTGAAAATATTAAAAAAGTTGTAACATCTGCTGAGACTGCTCATGCAACTGCCGTTGATATTTGTGCAAGAGAAGATATTATTAAAGAAATCCGTTCAATGACAGATATGCCGATTTTCGTATCTTCAATTGTACCTTCTGAACTTGTAAAAGCAGTTGAACTTGGTGCAGATGCTATCGAATTTGGTAACTTTGATGTTCTTTATAAAAAAGGTATGTCATTTGATGCAAATGATGTTTTACACCTTGTAGAAGAAACAAAAGCTATGTTAGGCGATAGAGAAGTATTTATGTCTGTTACAATCCCCGGCGAAATTGCTATTGAAGATCAAATCGCTTTGGCAGTTAAATTGGAATCTATGGGTATTGATTTAATCCAAACAGAAGGTCATTATACATCTGATTCTAACTTAACAGGCGCAAGAGCATTGATGGATAGAGCAGAATTAACAATTTCTAATACAATTGAACTTGCAAGAAACGTTGAAATGCCTATTATGACTGCAACAGGAATTAATCCTACAACTGCACCTTTTGCATTCGCTGCTGGAGCTTCTGCTATTGGCTGCGGATCTTGCGTAAACAAATTAACTTCAACAATTTCAATGATAGCAACAATTTCATCACTTGTTGAAATTGCAAATAAAAATGCTTCAAAAATCGCTGAAATGGTTTAAAAATAAAAAATAACAAAAAAGCGGGCGGGTGTTTTACACCCGCCCGCTTTTTGTCTATTTCGCACTGTTAAGAACAAACTCCACTGCATTGGTTGCAGGTGCTATATTTTCCCTATCTATAGAACCATAATCAGTGTCAAATCTTATTGGGAATATATCTGTCATATTAGAAGGTTTATTAGGTACAATACAACCATCATAAACATTTCGATTACCTTTCTTAAAGCCGGTATCGACGACTTTCCCGTCGCTGCAGCTTACTTCTTGATTCGGAAGATTTAAACCGTTTACATCTATAAATCCAATATTTTCGGAAATACCTACCAGAGAACCGTCCGACAATGCATACATATTATATTTGTCTATTGTATATTCCCCCATTGGGTCATATCCGCCATTGGGGGCAGTTTTTATTGTATACGCACTGCCATCTGGAGTTTTTAGTGTATCACCTTTTCCAAGATAACTTATGCCTTTTAATGTGCCATTAAAAATAGCACAAATGGTCATTACATTTTCGGGATTATCTGTTGCAGGAGCAACACAAGCATTTTTTGCAGCATCTTTATAATCAAAACCGTATTGTGCCTGTGACATTATACCGGCTTGTTTAAGAGTTGAAAAAGATTTCTTAAATTGAGAACGAAATTTTGCACTATTTGTATTAGCTATTAATGTCGGGATTGTCAGGGCTGCGACGACTCCGATAATTCCAAGAGTAATTAAAATTTCCGCTAAAGTAAATCCTTCGTTTAAATTTTTCATCTGTTTCATTTTTACCTCCATATTAAATCTTATTACAATAATAATATCTACATATATAATATTATTTATCATGTATATAATAAAATGCAACGTCATGTTAAGAATGATAAACTCTTGTATATGATACAAAACAAACTATCTATGATGATGGGGATAAGAAGAATGAATATGGCTGAAGTCGCTCGTATTGCAGGGCTGAGCCACGTTGCAGTTTTTAGAATTTACCACAACAAAACAAAAACCATAGAACTGGAAACCATAAACAAGCTATGTTATGCCCTTGATTGCAAGATTCAGGATATTTTCGAATACATTCCGGATTAAATGTTAACTTTTGTAAATTTGTTTGTTTTATTTTAGCAATTTTTTTGATTGAGAATACTTTATATAAATATATAAAGCTCTCTCTTCTTATTTAAACGGATAGGCCTTGGTATTAACAAGGTCTTTTTTTTACGTCCGAGCAGAGCCACGAGCAAAGCGAGAGACGAGCACGCAACAACGGAAACGTTGAGTTTTCGTTGTGAGTGCGAGCGTTGGCATTTAATGCGAGGACGTCTCCTCGTGACGGGGCAATATGCTACTAACAGCCTAGAAACTACTTTAGTCAATGCGCTCCGCGGGGATTTTGCGAGTGTTGGCGTTTAATGCGAGGACGTTTCCTCGGCCGGACATGTTACCCTCTCTCCTTGAGGGAGAGGGTAGTATTTCAACTTGAAAACTGAAAGGTTTGAAAGTTAGAAATACGGGTGAGAGGTACAGATTAAAATTTGACAAGCTTATGCAAGAGCACCCGACGAGCAGAGGGTGAAAGCGAAGCGTACCCGTTTAATGCGAGTCGGGCAATAAACGGGGCAATATGCTATGATTGAAGATGATGTTTGTCATCTTGAGACCGTAGGGCGAAAGATCTCAATGTTGAACGATATTAAAATAGATTCTGAGTCACCAATTAGGAACAGAAAATTACGTTTCGCAAGCTCAACTAATTTTCTAGTCAGTTCAGAATGACATATCAGTTGGATTGCTTCGGTCGTTCCTCCCACGCAATGACGTGAAGTTGTTACTTTTTTATTGATAAATTTATACCCTCTCCCGCCGTTGTATATCTCGCTAAGCTTGCTAACAACGGCTCCCTCTCCCATTGGGAGACACTACTGTCCCGTAAAAATAATCAAGTAAAGACCCACTGAAATTGTAGTTGATTAGGGTTTTTGAACCTTTTTCGCCCATAATTTATTGGTTTTAGAGTGTAAAACATGTTATTCCCAATTATTTTTAAAAGATTTTTTG
>JAFUSQ010000019.1 GCA_017467605.1 bacterium
CTCCTCGCAATGACGGAAGGCTTAATAACCGTAAAGAACTTATTCATGATTCACAACTCACGCATTGCCCCCTCTCCCCTGCCCCCTCTCCCGCAGGGCGAGGGGAAAAGAAGGCGGGGTTTACTCTGGCAGAAACTCTCATAACAATCGGCATAATCGGTGTAGTTGCAGCATTAACTATACCGAATTTAATCCAAGAAAATCAAAAAAGAGCAACTATCACAAAATTACAGAAAGGAATTTCTGTAATAAATCAGGCTTATAAATTATCATTTGACGAACAGGGTGAACCTGAAAGTGCATTTGATATGGGTGCTGAAGAATATTTTAAGCAATACTGGCAGCCATATATTAAAATGCTTCAATACTGTGATACTTATCAAAAATGCGGGTATAAATCGTTACTTCCATTTAAATATGCAAATAATAATTCGGCAGCTACAAATGTTATAGCGAAGAATGAGCGTACAACATTTTATACTGCTGATGGATTATTATTTATAGTATTTGTTGCTTCAGGACCCGGAAATGATTTATCAAAAAATGATAGCATATTTATTGATATAAATAGTGGAGGATCTCCTAATAAATTTGGTAGAGATTTATTCCAATTGGAGCGTATAGAAGATGGGGGAGGGGTTCGTCCAAAAGGTTATAATTTGTCAGATAAAGAGATAAATGAAAATTGTAGTAAAAATGGGCGGGGTGAGTATTGTGCAGAAAAAATCAGACGCGCAAGCTGGAAAATCGAAAAAGATTACCCTTGGTAGGGGTAAATATTTATACCAGAGACAATTTAACTCCTGATTTGTTAACTTGTTTAAGTTTTTCAACACGTTTTAATACAGTATTTGCATTTTCAGCATCAGGTTGAGAGGATAAATATTTTCGATAAAATCTTTTAGCTTCTGCCTGTTTACCAAGTTTATCAAAACATAATCCGATTTCAGAATATATTTTTGTATATTTCGGGTTAATTTTTAAAACGTCCATATAGAGATTCAAAGCTTGTTTATAAAGCTCCATTTTCATGAACAAAGTCGATTTCCGAAGATAAGCATTTAAATATGAAGGAGTATTTTCAATTAATTTTTGATAAATCATCAATGCCATATCTTGTTCATCACACTGTTCATGAGCCAAACCTAACTGGTAAATCGCCTCAGGATTTTCAGGTTCAATTTCTATGGCGCGAATAAAACACTTAATAGCTTTGCAAGGGGTTTCTTCCTGCAAATGACATAAACCCAATTCATAAAAAGTTTCAAAATTTCCATTATCAAGCAAGGCTGATTTTTCAAGGTTTTCTATAGCTTTTTTTATCTTACCTAAATTTTTGTAACAAATTCCAAGCCCCAAATAGGTTTCCGCATTATTTCTATCCAGCAAAATTGAATTCAGATAAGAGCTTACAGCTTCTTTAAACGAATCTTTTGCACGCAAGCTATCTGCCTTTTCCTGTAATGTTTTTGGCAATTTTTTAGACAACGGGGTGCTCATATAACACGATTTTGTTTTATCTGTGCTCAACTCTTTCTTCCTTCTTATATGAATATTTTAGAAGTTTTTTCACAATGTAAGAACAATCCTTAGATTTAAAACTTTATCAACCATTGGATTTATTATCATAGTTGTGCTATATATTTATTATGAAAAAGATTTTGATTTCATTAGGGATTGTAAGCATTTTGAGCATGCAAGGTTTTGCATTAGAAACTGAAGAAATTCGTCTTGATAATGTTAAACAAACTCAAATTGAATTACCAACTGTTGATTATAAAGAATCAGAATCGCTTTTAATAAGCGACAAAGAAATCATGGACGAAATTATACGTCTGCAAAAAGAAAAAGACATGGACGATATTGATAATCTCTGGAAAGGAACTGTTGAAAATAATCAGGTTATAGGATTTGCGCTAAAAAAATTAGCAACTCCAGAAAGCCAAAGAAGAATTCATTCATCATTAATGGCTAAAACTCTTTCTGCAATAGTTTCAGGAGCATCATTAGCACCTGCATTAATCGGAGCAAATTACATGATTCAATCAGGTTCGTATGCAACCGGAAGGATTGCACAACACCTTTTAAATAAAAAAAATATTCCGCAAGAAGTTCCGCTAACGGATACTGAACTTATAGAACTTGCCGGATTGATAGAAAGTTTGCAGGACAAAATTATAAACGCATACTACAATTATAAAAGTGCATTAACTCAGCTAAAAGAAGTTCGTTCCAGAGAACTTTTGTATAGCAGAAATTATGTTAAAGCAATGGACGAAGAAGATTTTCTTGAAATTGCAATATCTTCTGCACTATATAAAGATATGGAAATTGAAGAATTCAAATATGCACAACTTGCAAAAAAATACCATTTAGAATTGCAAAGACTTGCAGGGAAAAAAGTTGTTGATAATTTGAACTTATATCAATATGATTATGACTCAGCACTGATTGGAGGGAATAATGAAAAATAAACTATTGCTTAGCTCTATAATGTTATGCTTAAGTGCACTGCCAATAAGTGCACAAACAACTTTATCTGAAATAAGCCACCCGAAAGATCCGGCATACCGTGTAGGGATATCAGAAACCCCTGAAAATCAGTATATCCAAGCTGAGCAAAGTAAAATTAAGCCGGAAACAAAGTATGCTCATATCGATAATTCTCAAGATAGTTCAATTGCAGATATGACATATGCAGACCTTACAATAAAACGTTTGTCAAAAGAGATTTCTCAAGAGTTGGAATTTGAACAACAAGAAATGCTCACAGACTTATCCCTTCTATGGCAGGGAGCTGCAATGCAAAGCGATACAATAAATTTTGCACTATATAAACTTGCAAACCCTGATGCAGATAAACCTGATGAAAAATCAATTAAAAAAGTTTTGTCTACAATTGCCAGCATGTCAACACTTGTCGGAGCAAGTATCGGAAGCCCTGTTATTGCAGGTTCATCACTAATTGGCGGCAATATTTTAGGAATAATGTCTCAGGATACAAAAGCTCTTAACTATAAATATACAAGAGTTAATGATGCTGATATGATAATTCTTATAAGAAAAGTTGAAGATTTGCAACAAAAAGCAGTTGATCTTTATTACGACTATATGAGTGCAAAAAAACAACTCGAATTTGCAAATGAATTAGTAACAGAACGTCAAAATAAGTTTGAACTTGCCCAACAAAACAATGCACCAAGAGAACTTATTGTAATAACTGATGCATACTATAGAACCGCACTTGATAGACAGAGAACCGCAAAATCGGAATTCTATGCAAAACGAGCTGCTTTAGAACAATTTGTCGGGAACGAAACTTTCACACAATTTGAAACGGAATTAGCAGAACGTGAAAAAAGTGACAATGGTGAAAATAATTTGACTATTGCACAAAACAACCAAGAAGAATACTCCAATACTATTCAAACTGTGACAGAATACACAAATAATCTTGAGCAAATGGAAACAACTGTAAATGAAGCAAATCCTTATTTATATCAAGATATGGAGACAATTACAGGTTCATCTTCCAATATAGAAAATAATGAGGAGTTGCTTGACAATGATGAGGAAAATTTAACCTCTAAAAAAGGAAAATCTAAAAAATCAAAAAAAATTAAAACCAAAAAAGAATCAAACAAAACTACTGCCGAAACTCCAAAATATCCAAAAAATTCAACAAAAAATTTAATATTTTTACATGGACAAGACAAACATTCCGTGCAAAAACCGAATTCACAAACAACTCAAAATGTTTCTGATAAAACACTGCCATCAAACAATTCGGTACAAAATATTCCGACATACACACCAAAATCAATAAATGAATTTGGCTTACCTCCGCTTGATGAAATAAGAATACCTGACCTTAAACAAGGTGGCTATTCAATACATTCAGACTTTACACAAGATATAAACAGCGGTAATACGACAATATTTGAATATTAAAAATCATAAATTAAGCAACTTGATTTTTAATTATGTTGATGATAACTTTAATACAGAAGTCGTCACAGACCTGCGGCACTCTGCCGACGAGGAAATGACTAAATGTCATTCTTGAGGAGAGGAAAGGTAGCGGGGGTAAATTTAAATCACCCGTAAGCCGACTAGGTTAAGTAACGATTTTGACAATTTAATACAAAAGTCGTCACGGGCCTGTGGCACTCTGCCGACGAAGAAATGACTAAATGTCATTTCTGAGGAGAGGAAAGGTAGCGCAGAAGCTACCGCAAGGTACAGGCATAGTGAATTGAAAACTAAATAAAATAAGTCGTCACGGGCCTGTGGCGCAGCGGTAGCGCAGAGGACTCATAATCCTTTGGTCGTGGGTTCGAATCCCTCCGGGCCCAAATTTAAAAAAAAGAGCCTTTTGGCTCTTTTTTAGTGCTTTAATTACATTAATAAAACTATTTTGCAGTATTTAAAACATACTTTGCTGCATTGGTTGCAGGAGCAACAGTTGAATTGTAAAATACAACAGGGAATACGTCACCAATAGTTTTACTATCAACTATGCATGGTTCATCAAGATCAAAAGATGTAGTTCCAGTTTTACATTTTACTTCTTTATTTGGAGGTGTAGGTCCATTTACATCAATAAAAGCCAAGCAATACCTAAAAGGGGAATCGACAGTAATATTAGATAATTTAGAATTTAAAGATGTTCCAACAGGAATATCACAATCCCCTTTTTGAGCAAATACTTGAAATGCAAATAATGACCCATCTGACAGCACATATGCACTTCCTCGTTCACCCCAATACATTGTAATAGCCAACATTTCTTCACTTGCCGCTAATATATTATATATATTAGTATTATCTAAAACTTTATCATTTGGATCTATATAAAAGTTTGTATAATATGCATCAATCGAAAAACCTTTTAAACTTCCATTAAATATTGCACAAAATGTCATATCCTTATCAGGAGTTTCACTTTTTTCTGTATAAGGATTGCCATTCCAAGGTCCATCACAAGATTCTGCATCTGAGAAATCAAAATCATAATTAGCTTTATTCAATCTTACTGCTTGATTTAATGTTGAAATTGTTTTCTTAAACTGACTTCTAAATTTTTGTCCGTTTGTATTTGCAATTAATGTTGGAATAGTCAATGCCGCGACTACACCGATAATGCCGAGGGTAATTAATACCTCTGCAAGGGTAAAAGCAGCCTTTTTGAAGTGAATAGGTAAATAAGTGATTAAGTAAATAAGTTCTTTACGGTTATTTTTTGTCATTCCGAACTCGTTTCGGAATCTATTTTCAGACCCTGAAACAAGTTCAGGGTGACAGTTATTTGTGTCTCTGCGGAGAAATTGAATGTTGTTATTAAAACCTTTTTTCATATAATCTTCCTTTCTTTTGTATCAATATCATACTACTTAGTATCAATATTTTGATATTAATATCATTATATTATCTTATTTTGTATTTGTCAAGATTATATAATTTTGGCATGAAAGATGTCACAAAAAGAGCGCTTGGGAAAAACATTAAAATAGAACGCATAAGAAAAGATATTACGCAGGAGCAATTTGCTGAAATGATTGATATCAGTCTCAGTCATATAAGCAAAATTGAACAAGGACTTACTTCACCTACAGCAATACTGCTTTACAAAATGTCACTTGTTCTAAAAATCCCAATGGAAGAATTTTTTAAAGGTATAGATATAAATCTCGCATAAAAAAACCTCTCAGAACAATATCAGAGAGGTTTTTTATTTTAGTTATGTTCAAAATTAGAACATCAAGCCTGCTTCTCTTGCTGCTTCTGCCAATGCTGCAATTCTACCATGGTATAAGAAACCGCCACGGTCAAACACTACGCATTCAATACCTGCTTTTTTAGCTTTTTGAGCGATTGCTTCACCTACAGCTTTTGCTGCATCAATATTACCACCATGAGTTAATTTTTCTTTTAACTCTTTATCATTTGATGAAGCAGATGCAAGTGTTACATGGTTATCATCATCAATCAATTGAGCATAAATATGTTTTGTACTTCTGTATACTGCAAGTCTTGGGAATTCAGCTGTACCTGCCAATTTTACTCTGATTGATCTGTGTCTTTTTTGAACAATTGGTTTTCTTTGTTGTTGTTTAATCATTTTATTTTATCCTTTCTGCCCAAACCTTCTTGAATAACCACTTCCAAGGGTCTATGCGGGCTTTGTTTTTAATTGGTTGGGTAGGTACCCCACCATACTTACTATATTTTGTCATTCTGAACTCGATTCAGAATCTAATTTGCCTTTACTAGCATAGATTATAAAATAATCTACTTTGTATGGGATCCCGAAACAAGTTCGGGATAAGATATCTCTAAGGTTCGCCAAAATCTCACCGAGAGCTATCTTATTTTTTACCTGCTTTTCCGGCTTTACGTCTGATGTATTCGCCTTCGTATTTAATACCTTTTCCTTTATATACTTCAGGTTTACGTTTTGATCTGATTAAAGCTGCAACATCACCGACTTTTTGTTTGTTTGAACCTTTTACGGTGATTTTTGTATTAGCTTCAACAGAAATCGTAATACCTTCCGGCGGAACGATATCAACAGGGTGAGAATAACCAAGAGCCATATTTAAAGTTGTACCTTGCATTTGTGCTCTATAACCTACACCGTTAATTTCAAGTTTTTTAATAAAACCTTCTTTTACACCGGTAATAGCATTAGCAACTAATGTTCTTGATAATCCGTATAATGCATCAGCTTCGCGAGAATCGCTAACTTTTGTCAATACAACATGATTATCTTCTATTTTAACTGCGATTTCAGGACGAACGTTTACAGTTTCAGTTCCCAAAGAACCTTTAGCTGTTACAACTTGTCCATCTATTTTAACTTCAACTCCAGATGGAATTTCGATAGGTTTTTTACCAATTCTTGACATTTTTAATTTCTCCTTGTGGTATATTTGTGTACTTACTGTCGGGATAGCAATCCCGACCTGCTGTCATCATTCTGAAAATTATGAGATTCTTCGGGCTAACACCCTCAGAATGACAAAGATGAAGAATCCCCTTTTGGACTTTTCTACCAATTATGTCCTTTTTCTAAGTTGATAAGTGCGATAAATTTGTGAAGTTCGATAAGTACATATCGTTTTATTATTATTCGTGTACCGGTTTGTATAAATCTAATATTAAACCTTAAAGTACTTATCCTGCTTAACCACTTACTAGTATACGTAGCAAAGAACTTCGCCGCCAACGTTTTCTTTTCTGGCTTTTCTATCAGTTAACAACCCTTTTGGAGTTGAAACAATAGCAACACCCATTCCGCCTAAAACTTTTTGCAAGTTTTTAGCTTTTGAGTAGTGTCTCAAACCGGGAGTTGAAACTCTTTGTAATTTTGTAATTACAGGTTTGCCGTTTGCACCGTATTTCAATGTAATAGTAATCACATTGAATTTTCCAACTTTTTTAACTTCATAATCAGAAATATAACCTTCTTCTTTTAAAAGTTTTGCTAATTCAACTTTTAATTTAGAAGCAGGAATATCAACTGTTTCATGCTTAACAGTGTTAGCATTTCTGATTCTTGTTAGCATATCTGCTATCGGATCTGTATTCATTTTTCTTCCTTTTCTGGGACTTACTCCACAGTTATAGAGCAGTATCCTGTTAACTATAAACCCGCTTACCGAATTAATGTTGCCTCCAACTGTGCGTATCTAACAATCTAAAGAGCCGCCCCTTTAAACCTATATCCGCACCCAAAGACTTGCTTCGGCAGTTCGGAACTGTATTATTATGCTAAAATAAACATAAATGATTTGCAAGTAAAATAAATTGAAAAATAAAGATTTTGTAATAAAAGAAAGGTGGGTTGAAATATTTTCAACCCGCCTTAGCTTTTTACATTGTTGTATCAACCCCCGGACCATTGACTTCTCTTTTTTGAACGGCTAAATTTTCTTTAAATTTTCCGTCAGGTTGTTGTATTTTTTCTTTGTATTCATAAGTTCTGGTTGCACTATCATTTTTATCTAAAATAATCTTGTTATCAGAACTTCTTTTAGCAGATCTGTCTGTATAACCACCATGTTTTTTATTAAATTTAGTAGTTCTATATTTAGATTCTATATCTACATGATCATCATTATTGTCACCTGAAACATCTATTTCACAATTTTGCACTTCTTTGCCAATAATATGGTCATCTTTTTTAGAACCTTTTACTTTTGCATTTTGAACACCGTTAAGAATAGTTTCAGTATCATAATCAAAAGACTGCCACATGGTTAATTCTCTTGAGCGCATACTTGCATCACCGCTTTGTTCAGGATATTCAGCCGTAACTCCGGATTTAAATTCAATATAATACATTTTTTGTCCGTTTACATTTTTGACTTTTGCAGATTTGACCTGATTCCAATTAAAATCAACTCCGCCAAAATTTTTGTACATAATCGGTTCTTTACCACTCATAATTAAATCTCCTTAAATTTTTGTACCTCGTATGTTGTTAATTGCAATTACACTTCATATTCATGTAAAAACATTAGATATTAAGAAATTGCATGAATAACGTTATTTGCTTAATAATTATTTACAATTTAAAATATAGCTATTATGGTTGTATTTATTGGATTTTAAGCTAAATTTCTCTATTTTTATATGTGGACATAAATATAGATATACCAATGTAAATACCCATTAAGAAGGTTTATAAAGAGACATAAATGAGGTATACATAATACAAAAGGTAGGATATATTGATTTATGATTTTTGATGACAAAAAATATATCGCTAAAAAAATTAAAGAATACAGGAAAAAATTAGGTGTAACCCAAGCTGAACTTGCGGAAAAAATTGATATTGGAACAAAACAAATTTCAAGAATTGAAGTTGGGGATTTTTACCCCTCACTTAATACTTTCTTTAAAATAGTAGAAACTTTAAATATCGATCTGAACGAATTTATTACAAATACTCCTAACGAAAAAAATAAAACAAGAAAAAAACTTATAAATATTATATACAATGCATCAGAAGAAGAATTACACTTTTATGACAGGTTAATCACCTTCGCAAATGATGAAAGTGCAGAATTAAAGAAAAATTTGATGTTAAAAAGAGTTTATTAATACAAAAAGAACGGCATATACCGTTCTTTTTAATGCATTATTATATTACAAGCACACAAGGGACTTATATTTACCCCCCCCGCCTACCAGCTTGCTTTTGTAACACCAGGCAACAAACCTTCGTGTGCCATTTTTCTTAAACAAATTCTGCACAAACCGAAATCTCTGTGGAATCCATGAGGTCTGCCACAAATAGAACATCTGTTGTGAAGTCTTACTGTTGGGTATTTTCCGGCAGCAGCAAGTTTTTCTCGTCTAAGTTCTTTGTTAATCATCGCTTTCTTAGCCATGAATTTCTCCTTTACTTAATTACTTATTCATACCTTTGAACGGCATTCCGAGAAGTCTTAATAATTCTCTTGCCTCATCATCTGTTTCAGCAGTTGTGATAACTGAAACGTTCATACCCTTAACTAAATCGACTTCTTCATAAGTGATTTCAGGGAATAGAGCTTGTTCTTTCAAGCCTAATGTATAGTTTCCTCGACCATCAAAACTTTTTGCGCTTACCCCGCGGAAGTCACGAATTCTTGGTAATACAACGCAAATCAATTTTTGTAAGAAATCATACATTCTTTCGCCACGCAATGTTGCCATTGCTCCAACCGGCATACCTTCTCTCAATTTGTATGAAGCAATTGATTTTTTAGCTTTTGTAACTACTGCCTTTTGACCGGCAATTTTTGTTAATTGAGCTTCAATTGATTCAGCTATTTTTGAGTTGTGTGAAGCTTCACCAACACCCATATTTAATACAACTTTTACAAGTTTAGGTACTTGGTGATCATTTTTGTATCCGAACTTTTCTTTCATAGCCGGAACTACATCTTCTTGGTATTTTTTTCTTAAATTTTTTGTTACTGTCATTTTTCTTTTCCTTTACTATTGGTATTAATGTCATACATGGTTGAGAAAGAACCCTCACCCTACCCCTCTCCCTTAAAAAGGGCGAGGGAACAACTTGTACACATTAAGCATCTAGCTGTTCACCGCATTTCTTACAAACGCGTACTTTCTTTCCGTCGATAACTTTCATTTCTACTCTTGTTGCTTTTTCGCAAGCCGGACAAACTATCATAACATTTGAAGAATCAATTGGTGCTTCAAGCTTGATAAGTCCGCCTTGGATTCCGGCAGCAGGTTGAGGCTTTTGTGCTTTTGTAACCATATTAGCACCTTCAACAACAACTTTGCCTTTAACACGATCTACTTTTTTGATGTTACCGATTTTTCCTTTGTCTTTACCTGCAATAACAACAACTCTGTCACTTGTTTTTACATGTAAAGTTTTCTTATCTTTGTTTGTCATCTTTCTTTCCTTTTTCTTTACTACCTTTCCCTCGCCCCTCCGGGGAGAGGGTAGGGTGAGGGGCTTTCCCCTCATCTTGTCAGGGTCCCGAAACAAGTTCGGGATAATTTATCTCTAAGTTTAGTGCAAGCACTTAACAAGAGTTAAATTACTTCCGGTGCAAGAGAAACAATCTTCATATAACCTTTATCACGCAATTCACGAGCTACAGGCCCGAATACACGAGTTCCTCTCGGGTTGCCGTCTTTGTTAATAATTACTGCAGCGTTTTCATCAAATCTGATAACTGATCCGTCATTACGTTTGATATCTGCTTTAGTTCTTACAACAACAGCTCTGACAACTTCACCTTTTTTAACAGCCATATTTGGTGTTGCATCTTTTACTGATGCAACGATTTCATCGCCTACAGCTGCAAATTTTTTGTTTGAACTGCCCATAACACGAATACATAACAATTGTTTTGCACCTGTGTTATCTGCTACTTCTAGTCTAGTTTCTTGTTGTATCATTTTTCTTTCCTTTTCTTGTCGGGATATGAATCCCGACCTACATTATCGGGTATTCCCAATTTGTTTTGCCTCTCATTACACTTTGGTAATGTTGCTTTTTGAATAGCCTCTGATTCTGTCAGGGGTCCTGAAACGAATTCAGGACACGCTCTTGCTAAATTCGCATACGCTCATTAAGAATTAGCGTGCTTTTTCTACTACTTCAGCTACTGTCCAACGTTTATCTTTTGATACAGGTCTTGATTCAACAATTCTTACTGTATCGCCGATATTACAAACGTTTTCAGCATCATGAGCTTTGTAGTGTTTATTAGATTCAATAATCTTTTTATATTTTGGGTGTGGTTCGTAGTCTGCAACTTTTACAACTACTGTTTTTTCCATTTTGTTACTAACTACTATTCCTTGTTTTTCTTTTTTAGGCATTTTCTTTACCTTTCTCTGTTATTATTGTTTTTGCTTGAGCAATGAGTCTTTTTGTTTTTGAAATTGTTGCTGTATTTTCTAACTTGTGAGTTGATAATTGCAATCTTGATTCTAATAATTGCTTTTTCCAGTCAACAATAGCATTTTGTAACTCATCTACTGTTTTTTCACGCATTTCACTTAATTTCATTTTTACTTTTCCTTTATATTGTTTACTCACCTTATGCCGACCAAGAAATTCTTCTCGTTAAGGCGGGTTAACTGTTATGCTTGTTCTCTTGGTTGTTCTACTATCTTAACTTTGATAGGTAATTTTTGTGCTGCTAATTCAAGCGCGTGCACTGCAACATTTCTATCAAAATAATCAAGTTCGAATAACAATCTGTTTGGTTTTACAACCGCTACCCAGTATTCAACGTTACCTTTACCTGAACCCATACGAGTTTCTGCAGGTTTCGCAGTAATCGGTTTATCCGGGAATATTTTTATCCAAACGTTACCGCCACGTTTGATTTCACGAGTCATCGCACGACGTGCTGCCTCAATTTGACGGCTGGTAATCCAACCCGGCTCTACTGCTTGTAGAGCGTATTGACCGAATTCAAGTTTTGTACCTCTTGTTTCAGTACCTTTCATTCTGCCTTTCATCATTTTGCGGTATTTTGTTTTTTTAGGCTGTAACATTATATTTTGCTCCTATTATTTTATACCTTACTAATCATTTAAGCAGTTTCTACGTTTCTGCTGCGTCTTGGGCGTCTGCCGCCTTTTTCGGAATTATCTTTTCCGCTTTTATGTTTAATGTTTTGATCTGCCATTTCACCAGGCATTAAGTTGCCTTTGAAAATCCAAACCTTAACACCAATTTTACCCATGATTGTATCTGCTTCAGTGAATCCGTAATCAACATCAGCTCTAAGTGTTTGTAGAGGGATTCTACCTTCTTTAGCCCATTCGGAACGAGCAATTTCTGCACCGCCCAAACGTCCTGATACCATAACTTTGATACCCTGAACGCCTGATCTCATTGTTCTTTGCATTGCTTGCTTCATTGCACGTCTGAACGCGATACGTTTTTCAAGTTGTTGAGCAATTGATTCTGCAACCAATTGAGCATCTGCATCAATTCTTGCAACTTCAACAACATTAATAATTACTGACTTACCTATGTATTTGTTTACATCCTGACGTAATTCATCAATACCTTGACCTCCGCGGCCAACAACAATACCAGGTTTTGCAGTTACAACAGTAATCGTAATATTTTGAGCTTTTCTTGCTATCAAAATTCTTGAAACACCTGCTGCATATAATTTTTTCTTAACGAATTTTCTGATTTTAGCATCTTCTGCTACAAATTGAGCATAATCTTTTACCTTAGCAAACCATGTGCTTACCCAAGGTTTAATTATACCTACTCTAAATCCGGTTGGATGTGTTTTTTGTCCCATTTTATTTTTACCTTTTCTATTTTACGTCGCTAACTACTAATGTAAGGTGTGATGTACGTTTCATTCTTGAATACATACGACCTTGTGCTCTTGTTCTTGCACGTTTATATGTAACACTTTCATCAGCAAAGATTTGTGAAATCTTTAATGATTCAGGAGCTACGCCAAATTGCTCACGAGCGTTTGCAACTGCAGCTTTCAAGTTCTTTTCAACTACTCTTGCTGCAAAATAAGGCATAAAACGTAACATAGCTTGAGCTTCTAAAACAGCTTTTCCTCTAACTTCATTGATTACACGACGAAGTTTTCTTGCTGTCATTTTTATGTCTGTTTGTTTTGCTTTTGCTTCCATTTTTTTAGTCCTTTTATTTCAATATAAATATCACTTTTGGATTATTTGAGGCTTAACCTCTTTTTGCTTTATCTGCACCTGCATGACCTTTGAATAATCTTGTTGGTGCAAATTCACCTAATTTATGTCCGACCATTTGTTCTGTAATATAAACAGGTACGTGAGTTTTACCGTTATGTACAGCTATTGTATGGTTTAACATGTCCGGTACAATCATTGATGCTCTTGACCAAGTTTTGATAACTTTCTTTTCTGAATTTGCATTCATTTTATCAATTTTCTTTTGTAGAGCTTCTTCTACATATGCACCTTTTTTTAATGAACGTGCCATTTATTTCTCCTTTTGTTCTTTATTATTATTTATTAAGGTTCACTCTAGCGAGTTCTTCTTCTAACGATTAACTTATTAGAAGCTTTATTTTTCTTACGGGTTTTGTAACCAAGTGCCGGTTTACCCCAAGGTGTTTTAGGGTGGCCGCCGGGACCGGTTTTACCTTCACCACCACCGTGAGGGTGATCGCAAGGGTTCATTGTAACACCACGAACAGTTGGTCTGATACCCATATAACGTTTTCTGCCGGCTTTACCGATTGACAAGTTTTTAAATTCAGAATTGCCTAATGTACCGATTGTTGCCATACATTCTTTTCTTACCATTCTCATTTCGCCTGAAGGCAATTTAATTGTTACATAGTTACCTTCTTTTGCCATAACTTGTGCAGAATTTCCGGCTGCACGAACCATAACACCACCGCGGCCAGGAATCATTTCAATATTATGAACAACTGAACCTAACGGAATCAATTCCAAAGGTAAAGCATTACCTGTCTGAATAGGTGCTTCCGGTCCTGAAACTATTACATCACCTACATTTAAACCTTCCGGTGTCAAAATATATCTTTTTTCACCATCAGCGTAAAAACATAAGGAAATTCTTACGTTTCTGTTCGGATCGTACTCAATAGTTTTAACTGTTGCAGGTACACCGAATTTATCTCTTTTAAAATCAATTACACGGTAAGCTTTCTTTACTCCGCCGCCTTTATGACGACAAGTAATTCTACCGGTATTATTTCTTCCTGCTGTTTTTTTCAATTTTGTTAACAGTGATTTTTCAGGAGTAGATGTTGTGATTTCTTGATAATCACTTTTTACCATGCCTCTTTGTCCCGGAGACGTCGGATTAATTTTTCTGGTTGCCATTTTATTTTCTCCTACTTTTTGGCTTACATAGGACAATATGTCCACTATTCTAACTTTACATCAGGCTCAAATCTGAACCCTTTCCCGAATTTCAAAATTCCGTTTCGAATCTGTTTGAAATTCTACCCTCTCCAAAAGGCAGAGGGGGGATTTTCTTAAACACCGACAAATTCTATTGGTTCGCCTTCGATTGTAACGATAGCTTTTTTAGAACTGTCTGTTCTTCCGAATTTATAGCCCAATCTTTTTGCATGAGAAGGCATATAAACTGTTCTTACTTTTTTAACTTTTCTTCCAGGAAAAGCTAATTCTACAGCTTTAGCAATTTCGATTTTAGTTGCATCTTTTTTTACTTCAAAAGTATATTGTGCATTTTCTGTCGCTGCTACTGATTTTTCTGTTATTAATGACTTTTTAATTACGTCATATAGTCTTTCTGTTTCACTCATTTTTGATTTCCTTTATATTTGTCGGGATAACAATCCAGACCTACATTTCCTTATTGAGCAATTATTTGCTTAACCTTTCAGTGATTTCATTTACGGCAGATTCAGTCATAACAACAAAATCAGCTTCCAATAAATCTTTTACGTTTAAGTTTGTCGGCAATAATAATCTTACACTAGGAATATTTCTTGCTGACAATTCCAAATTAACATTTTCTTCTGCTTTTGTATTTGCAACAATTAGAACTTTACCGCTAACATTTAATGATTTTAATGCATTAACCATTAGTTTTGTTTTTGGTTCAGATATTGTTGAAAAGTCTTTTACAACAACAATTTGAGCTTCTCTTGCAGATAATGCCGATCTCAATGCTAATTGTCTTGCTTTTTGAGGCATACTAAAAGCATAACTTCTTGGTTTTGGTCCAAAAATTACGCCGCCGCCTGCAAACAATGGAGAACGCAAAGAACCTGCTCTTGCACGGCCTGTTCCTTTTTGTTTCCAAGGTTTTCTTCCGCCGCCTGCAACTTCAGCTCTCGTTTTTGTGCAAGCTGAACCTTGACGAGCGTTATTTAATTGTCTTCTTAATGCTAAATGCATTACATGAATATTAGGTTCTACACCGAATACCTTCTTATCCAATGTAATTTCACCTAATTTTTCACCGTTAGTATTTAAAATTTCTTTTGACATTTTTCTTTTCCTTTTGCTTTCCGTCTACCCCTTTCCCTTACGGGTTTTATATGGCAGAAGCGGGTTATTTGTAACTTTTCTGTTTTGGTCTTATATTATTCCGCCTATGCAATCATAGATTGCTTCGTTCACTTCCGTTTCGTTCACAACGGCGGTCATATAATGTTTCGAATCCTGTTCGCTTCGCTTTCGCGAACCGACACCCACCGGCTTACTCAGCCTAGTTCCATTTAGTTCTTGTCGGAACAATTGTTACCAATCTTCCTTCGCAGCCCGGTACTGAACCTTTAACTAATACTAAACCGTTAGCCGAATCAACTTTAACTAATTTCAATTTAGTAATAGTAACTCTTTCATTACCCATGTTACCTGCCATTCTTTTTCCTTTGATAACACGAGAAGGAGTTGTACCGGCACCGATTGAACCGGGTTCTCTGTGGTTTTTAGAACCGTGAGCCATAGGTCCTCTGCCAAAGTTGTGTCTTTTTACTGTACCTTGGAAGCCTTTACCTATTGATTTACCTGTTACGTCTACTTTTTCAACATTTTCCAATACTGAAAGTTCAACCTTATCACCTACTTTGAAATCTTGAGGATTTTCAACTCTGAATTCTTGAAGATGTCTGTAGTTTGATAAGTTATTTTTCTTGAAATGACCCAATTGAGCTTTAGTCAAATGTTTTTCTTTTGCTGCAACAGTACCTACTTGAATAGCGTTATAACCGTCTGTTTCAACAGTTTTAACTTGCGTTACAACAGTCTCATCAACTTTGATAACTGTTACGGGAATAGCCAAACCTTGTTCATCAAAGATTTGAGTCATTCCGACTTTTTTACCAATTACACCTAGTGTCATAATTTTTACCTTTCCTGCTCGTCCTACTTGGTGCAGAAATTCCTGCCCCATTTCAGAGTTGCATCTTTTCGCTTGCGAGCGCTACTATTACTTTACCTATGAGGACTTTCACCTCTCCGGAAGAATCTGGGATTGCCCCTTGCATTTACCCTCCGGGCGTAGTTCACATTATATTGCATAATGCTTATTTAGTTTTCAATGACAGGCAATTATCTTGCTTCAATATCAACGCCTGCCGGCAAATCCAATCTGCGCAACTCTTCCATTGTTGCTTGAGTTGGTTCGTATATATCAATAATACGTTTGTGAGTTCTCATTTCAAAATGTTCACGAGATTTTTTATCAACGTGTGGTGAACGCAATACACAATATATACGTCTTTTTGTAGGTAAAGGAATAGGTCCGGCTACTTTAGCGTCTGTTCTTTTTGCTGTTTCTACAATTTTTTCAGCTGATACATCAATAAGTTTGTGATCGTATGCTTTCAAACAAACTCTGATTCTGTTTTTCTTAGTGCTGGTTGCCATTTGCTTTCCTTTTTCTTTCTAATGTACTACATTGCTCGGCGAGTTTATTAAAAACCCGCTATCCTGCCCTGTGTGCTATTTACATACTTCGGACAATAATCTTGAGCATACCAATCGTAAAACAAACAAAACCCACTGTCAACAGTGGGTTTATATGATTGTAAAGAATTATTAATATAATAACTATATACCATACTGAGATACAATCTTTAAATCCGGGTGTGCTTTATTCCAAGCTTGGACTTTATCGATAACCGTATTATACGACTTAGAGTTAGCTGCCTGTGTCAAATATTGATATTGTTCAAGTTCTTTTTTTGATAATTTACTATACGCACTGACAGAAGCATTTTGTTCACTTGAAATTTGTGCGGGTTTTAATTGTTTTTGCTTAAACTGCAATATTATTTTTTTAAGTTTATCTTTATCCGCAGGAACATTCAAATTCGTTCCAAACGGGATACCACTGCTACCGCCAACAATGCTGTCAGTTCCAACATGAAAACCAGCCATAATAATCTCCTTTCGTGTTTTTACTCTTTCTCTTAAGCATTTCACGCTTATATTCATGTAAAAACATTTTTTAGAAATTAATTGCTACAGGCACACTACATCATATCATATCATATCATATAGGGCATTATAATTGAATTTTATGTATTTTAAAATCACATTTACAATTTGTTACAATTGAGTTTTTATTGCTTCGATTTTATCTTTATCATTACTTTCAATATATATACGTAATAACGGTTCTGTTCCTGACGGACGAACTAAAACCCAGGTTTTATCATCTTCCAGATACAATTTGACTCCATCTTTATAGTCTTTTTTAGAAATTTTCATGCCTGCAATTTCTTCAAATGCAGAAAATTTTTCAATTGTCGGCTTTACCTCGTTAATATTTTCAAGTTTTTTATCCACTCGTGTGTTAATAAATGAACAACCAACAAACTCAGCCAAATCTTTTCTCATTTGAGCCAAAGTTTTATTCTCATAAGCCATTGCTTCAAGAATCAATAAATTAGCCAGAATCCCATCTTTTTCCGGAATATGACCTTGAATACTTAATCCGCCTGATTCTTCCCCTGCAATTATCGGGTTAAATTTTCTCATAGCTGCACCAACATGCTTAAAGCCGACAGGAGTTTCTATTAGTTCTACATTAAGCTTTTTAGCGGCAATATCAAGCATTAAACTTGCACCAACGGTTTTTACCAGACAACCTTGATAATTTTTATTTTTCTTTAAATGCATCAAAAGTATTGCAATAATTTCATTTGGAGTAACGTAATCTCCGTTTTCATCAATTACTCCAAATCTATCCGCATCACCATCATTGGCAAAAGCTATATAATAACCCTCTCCGGCATTTGTAAGACCAATAAATTCGCCTGCAACTGCTCCCTCTCCCAAAGGTATAGGGGAATTATGTTTTATAACGTAATCAATTGCCTCCTGCATATATTGCGGTTTGGGTTCAGGCATTCCGCCACCGAAATTTGTATCATGGTACATATGAATACTGTCAAAATTTATTCCGTTATCAGAAAGTAATTTGTCAAAATAACCTATACTTGATGAATATAATCCGTCAAAAAGAATGTGAAAATTTTTTGTTCCTTCTTTTATTTTTTCAAAATCAATAATTTCTCTAATTCTTTCAAAATAATTATGTGAAAAATCCGTATATATTAATTTACCTTTTACACAAGACGGAATATCCTGTCCAAAATTTGAAACAATTTCATCAGTAATTTCAGAAGTCGCAGGACCGGCATAATCCGGAATGAATTTAATACCTAAATACTCCGGAGGATTATGAGATGCCGTAAACATAACCGCACATGCATCTAAATATTTTGCATTAAACGCAAGAACAGGAGTCGGAATCACCTTATCACTATATAAAACCTTAAAACCCATGTCTTTAAGTATTTGGGCACATTGCATAGAAAACACATCTGCCATATTGCGAGGGTCATAACCTACAATTATAGTTTTATATATTCCATAATTATCAAAAACGTACTTCCCTATCGCTTTTGACACAATTTCAACATTTTCTCTATTAAAATCTTTTCCGACAACTGCACGCCAACCGTCTGTTCCAAATTTAATTTCTGCCATAATTCTTATCCTCTTTTGCGGGAAGGTATAAAATATTTAATTTTACTATTTCCTATTTACCCCTTTTTTGTTATAATTCTATAGTAAAAATGGAGTTTAGCAAATGTCGGATTTTGAATTGATAAAAAACGTCGCATATCTTGAACCGGTGAATTCTTTTTCTGAAATGGCAAAAGATGAATTTTGCCACCAATTAAATATAAACTGTTTTTCAACTCCGTTAACAACAATAAAACAAATTGTGGATTATGTCACACAAAATCCTGATACTGTTGGAGTTTTACCTGTTGAAAATACACTTGACGGTACAATTAGAGAATCTATGGATTGCCTTATGACATGTCAAAATCCTAATATTCGGATAATTTCTGAAATTATCATGCCTGTTGAATACTGTCTTTTGTCAAAAACAACCGAATTTTACAGTATTACAGGACTTATCGCAACTCCGAGACTTATCGGGAAATGTCAGGATTTTATAAAAAATGAACTCCCGATGAATTTAAATATTATAGAGTCCCCGACGATGCTTGAAGCAGCACATAGCTTAAATAATTATAATCTTACTTACGCATCTATAGGGAACAAAAAAATTGCCGAAAGCTGTATGCTTAATATTTTGAAAGAAAATATTCACGACGATAAGCACAACCAAACAAGATATGTTCTTATAGGAGATATTGAAACAAATCCAACAGGAAAAGATAAAACAACAATTGCTTTCCGAACAAACGATACTCCGGGTGCGTTGTTAGAAATTCTTAAAATATTTCTGGAAAACAATATTAATTTAACATACATTGCATCAAGACCGTCTAAAGTTGAACTTAATGAATACATTTTTATAGTAAATTTTGAAGGTCATATCAAAAATTCAAATATGCTGAAAGCAATAAATGAAATTCGGCCGAAAACTTCATTTTTAAGATATTTAGGCTCTTATAAATGTGCCTAAATTATTTTCATGGTAATATCCTGATATGGATATCACATTAAAAAGTAATATTACCCTTGAATTTGATAAAGTTAAAGAAGAACTTGCCAAATTTGCAAAATTTGAGCAAAGCAGAATCCTTTGCCTAAGACTTAATGCTTTTGATAATCCGGAAAAAATAGCACAACAATTAAAATATACAAAAGAAGCAAAAAAAATTCTGGATTACGCAAAAGACACCCCTGCCGAATTTATTGCAGACATAATAAAAATCAGAGAAAATTCATCAGTTTCATATCTTACGGAAGATGAATTGAATGATATTGCCAAAACTATGAAATCCTCAAGACTTCTAAAAAAATTTATTTATGAAAACTCGGAAGAAAATTCTTTATTAAAAAATTTGGCAAGCAGTTTAATTTCAGACAAAGAACTTGAGGATAAAATTTTTGAAACTTTTGATGAAAATTTAAGAATTCGCCAGAATGCAACTCACGAATTAAAAGGTTTGTATTCCTCTTTGCGGGACACCGAACAAAATATCAGAGATCAAATAAGTGCTTTACTAAACAATCCAAACTTCTCAAAATATTTACAGGATAATATTTACACCCAAAGAGACGACAGAGTAGTATTTCAGGTAATTGCATCAAATAAGACCAAAGTTCCCGGAATTGTTCATGATGTATCTTCATCAGCCAAAACCTTCTACATTGAACCCGCACAACTTGTTCCTTTAAACAACAAAGTCCGAGAAGTTAAATCAAAAATTCACAAGGAGTGTATTAGAATCCTTGTCAATCTGACCGAGTTAGTTAAAGAACATATGAACGAACTTGTAAATTGCGAAAAAATACTTTCGGAAATTGATTTTCATTTTGCAAAAGCAAGATATGCCGTCAAACTTCACGCAATAGAACCGGAACTTACACAAAATCGGGAAATTTATTTTGAAAACATGAAACACCCGCTTTTAATGCTTGTTACAAATGATGTCGTTCCAAATACTTTTGAAATTGGGAAAGATTATCGCATTGTAATCATTACAGGTTCGAATACGGGCGGAAAAACGGTTACATTAAAAACAATCGGTCTGTTTATACTTATGACAAAAGCAGGAATGTTTCTGCCATGTACTTATGCAAAAATTTACCCGTTTAAGAATGTTTTTGCAGATATTGGAGATGCTCAAAATATTTTACAAAGTCTTTCAACTTTTTCATCACATATGACAAATATTATTGAAATTTTAAAACAAAATGATGAAGATTCTTTTGTACTTTTTGATGAAATTTGTGCAGGAACTGACCCTGTAGAAGGTGCAGTTTTAGCAAAAGAAATTTTAGAAAAACTTGCAAATAAAAACGTAACCGGCGTAATTACAACTCACTACGGAGAATTAAAAGCGTTAGAATATTCAAATCCGTTTTTCAAAAACGCATCTGTCGAATTTAACACAGAAACCCTAAAGCCGACATATAGACTGCTTATAGGAATTCCGGGGCTCAGTAATGCAATTTCTATTGCCTCAAATTTAGGACTTGATAAAGAAATTGTAAACAAAGCGAAAAATATTTTAATTACTCAAAAAGACCCAACAGTTACAGTTGTTGAAAAATTACAACAAACACACCAAGAACTTTCTAAAAATCTTGAAAAAGCTCAAGAATTAAAAGAATCTTCTCTTGAAATTAAACAAGAATATGAAGAAAATCTTAATCAATTTAAAAAAGATAAAAAGAAAACCATTAAAAATATAAAAAACAAATTTGACCTTGAAATGATGGAAGCCAGAGCACAAATAAAAGATATTTTAGATGAATTAAGAAAAGAAAAATCCGAAAAAATTGCCCGCAGAGCATATTCAAGACTGGCAAAACTTGAACAGGGCTTTAATGATGATTTAGAAAGTGTTTCAGACAAGCAAAAATACCTTGAAATTGATTGGGAAAAAGTCAAAATTGGGGACACTTTAATGCTCAAAAATCTTCATCAAAAAGTTACCGTAGTATCCCTTCCGGACAAAAACAAACGGCTTTTTGTCGATATGGGAACAATGAAAATGAAGGTTAAAAAAGACGAACTTGCAGTCCTTGACGAAAATTACAAAGAACCCAATAAAATAAAAATACCCGGAACTTCATTTAAAAGTTTTGAATTAAAAAGATATTCAATGTCACAAAATTTAGATTTACGCGGGTATAGAGTAGAAGAAGCATTAGATGAAGTTGAAAGTTATCTTGACAAAGCAAGTTTGGCAAATCTGACACCCGTTTATATAATTCACGGACATGGAACAGGTGCATTAAAAGAAGCTGTTCGTGATTTTCTTAAAACTTCACCATACGTTGCAAAATTCCGCCCCGGTGAAGACTCTGAAGGCGGAGACGGAGTAAGTGTCGTAGATATTAATTAGGAAACAACATATGGGAAAGAATAAAAAAATAGCAGTTGTAGCATTATCAGGCGGAGTTGACAGTTCTGTCACCGCTCTTTTACTTAAACAAAAAGGATACCGCGTTATCGGGCTTACCGGTAAAATGGTAAACTCACAATCTGCAGAAATTATTTGCCAAAATGCAAAAAATGTAGCAGAAAAACTTGAAATTGAACACCATGTGCTTGATGTAACCAAAAAATTTCAAAAATTAGTTATTGATTACTTTGAAAATTCCTATAAAAACGGGCAAACACCAAATCCCTGCATAGTTTGCAATGAATTTATTAAATGGGGCGAAATTTTTGATTATGCAATAAATGAACTAAATGCCGATATTTTTGCAACTGGTCATTATGCGGATATAAGGTTCAATGACGGGTATTATAAACTTTATCCCGCCAAAGACGAACACAAAGATCAACTTTATTTTTTATACAGGTTAGGACAAAAAGAACTTTCAAAAACAGTTTTCCCGCTTTATGAATACGAAAAAGAACAAGTAAGACAAATAGCTTATGACTACGATTTACCTCCAAAATCTTCAAAAGAAAGTCAAGACATCTGTTTTATTCAAAAACCAAATACTACAAAAAAATATTTGACAGAGAAATTTGGCAATATGAGCGGAGATTTTATAGAAATTCCGACAGGCAAAAAACTTGGAACTCACACAGGACATTATCAATACACAATCGGACAAAGAAAAGGTATAGGAATTGCGGCTCCTTATCCTTTGTATGTAATAGATATTGATTCCGAAAAAAATATTGTATATCTTGGAAAACGTGAAGATGATTTCAAAACAAAACTCGCAATTAAAAATCTGAATTTTTCATACCCGATTGCCGAGAAAACATTTGATGCAAACGTAAAAATTCGCTACAACATGAATGCCAAAAAAGCAAAAATAACAATAATAGAGGACTTTGCAGAAATCGAATTTTATGAACCCGTAAATTCGATTACCCCCGGACAAGCAGGTGTAATTTATGACATAAATGACGGACACCTCATTGGTGGCGGAGTGGTTATATAACAAATTTAGTGATATAAATAATACATATCATAAATAAAGGAGCTCATTATGAAAAAATACTTGTTAATTTGTATAACTTTGATATGTATACCATCAATAGTATTCGGTATGACATTCCAAGAATGGAATAAATCTAAAAAAGAAGGTTATATTATGTCAGACTGGATTAATAAACATGACAGACTTGACAGCAATATGAGTTTGAATGCAGGATATGATAAAAACTTAAACCGACTGTATGTTGAGCTTAAGACAAAAAATAACTACGGACAAATTCCTAATGTAAATAACCAAAAAGTAAGCTACCAAATAGATAAGTTTGCAGTAAGTTGTATGAAACAAACATTTGGGATAATCGATACTAAAGTTTACAATGAAAATAATCAATTGATTACAACGCTGAATAATAGGAGTCGTATACTTGCAATGACATACATAGATACGGCTAAAACCAATGAACAAAAAATCGGAAAAATTTTGACAGACTATGCTTGTTCATCTCCATACAACACATTTATGTACAATTGGTTAAAAACACATAATAAATTAAGCCCTAATATGACAATGACTCCGGGCTACAATACTACATACGGTATTTTTGTTGATGTCAAAACAACTAATCAAAATAATTTAATAAAAAATTATAACGGACAAAAAGTAGCTTATCAAACAGATAAATTTTGCATAAATTGTAAATCAAAGCAAGTTACACTGAGTGAAACAAAATTATACAATAAATCAAATAGTGAAATAGCAACATTCAATCAAGCCTTCCACGTAATTTCTTATGAAGGAAATGTTTCAAATGAAAACAAGAACTTAGCCATATTAGCAAAATATTTCGCAAACATTGCCTGCCCGAAATATTACCAACAGTATTTGAAGGATTATAGTTTACCAGGCAGTAAACAATAATTTACAAATGGGAAATTGAAACTTGAACTTTGAAATGTAAACTAACTCTTTAGTATTAGTTTGAAATACTCATTTTATACTATATAAATTTATCCTTACGAATGGTGAAAAATATAGGCATGACCGCTTATTATATTAATGTAAGTTCAGGTTGTCCAAGCACTTTTTCGGGGTTGCGACAAGATTTTTTCTTTTTGCGGTTTGGTTTAAAACAGTTTGAACTTACACTTTAAATCAGAAAATTTTTCATGTTTTATAACTTCCAAGTCTGTTTTGTTATTGCAAGGCAGACATTTTTATTTTATAATTATTCCTGTATAAAATAATAGGAGTAAAATTATGACAACAGAAATCAGAGCAAGCCATATTCTTGTTAAAACAGAAGATGAAGCAAAAAAATTATATGATGAAATTCAAAACGGCAGAGCATTTGCTGAAATTGCTCAAGAAGTATCACTTTGCCCGTCAGGTCAAAATGGGGGAGACTTAGGATTTTTCGGAAAAGGTATGATGGTTAAACCATTCGAAGATGCTGCATTTGCACTCGAAAAAATCGGAGAAATTTCTCAACCTGTTCAAACTCAATTTGGCTGGCACTTAATTCAATTAACGGAAAAAGAAGGTTAATATTGGACAATCTTTCAATTTATAGAGATTTTATGAATGAGGAGAAAATTCGTTTTCTCCTCGTCAATTCGACTAATGAATTTTTAGTTGAATATAATACGTTGGAAGAAAATTCCAGATACAAATTAACAAATTTTTCAGGTTCAACCGGAGAAGCACTTGTTACTCAGGATAATATTTTCCTGTTTGTTGACGGGAGATACCATATTCAAGCAGATTTGGAAGTCGACCATGAAAAAATTACCGCTGTAAAACTTCAAACAGGAAGCAGATATTTAGATGAACTTTTAAAATACATTCCTGAAAATGAAATATTGGGTATATTTTCTAAAAAAAATTCTCAAAAAAAATATGAATTTTTGAAATCACACAGACAAATAAAATTACTTGAAAATGACCCGTTAGATAAGGAATTGTTAACATTTCGTTGTTTACCCCCTCACCCCACCCCTCTCCCAACGGGAGAGGGAGCCGTTGTTAACGAGCTTTGCGAGTTATATAACGGCGGGAGAGGGTTAAATATTATCAATGAAAAATTAACAATGCCCTTAGATAAAATTTCAAACAAAAACTTTTCTCAAAATATAGTTTTGAATAAAGATTTGACAGGATTAACAAGTGAAGAAAAAATATCAAAAATTTCTCAAAATTTATCCGATAACGAAGGTATTTATATAACTGATCTTGATGAAGTTTCATACCTTTTTAATATGAGGAATTTTTCACAAGTTTTTAGTGCAAAAATCAGAGGGAAATGTTTGATTTTCAAAAATAACACCATACTTTTTGTTGAGGAAAAATTAAATCATTTGCCGGAATTTTTAAAATCATTAGATAAAGAAATTTTCATAGATAAATCAACAATTACAGCATTTGATTACAGTTTGCTGAAATTTCCCAAAGAAATAGTATCAAATCCTATTAAAATAATGAAATCTCAAAAAAATTCGTCAGAATTAAAACATTTAAAAGATGCTTTTGAAAGAACTGATAGAGCAGTTAGGGCAATAAGAGATTTTATCGAACAAAATGACAATATTTCAGAATTTGATATCGCCGTTCAATTAGCAAAAGAATACAAAAACAATGGTGCGGTTGGATTAAGTTTTAATTCAATAGTCGCAAGAAATGAAAATTCTGCGCTTGCTCACTATTCAAAATCTTCTAAAAATGAAATTATAAAAGACGGAGATCTTGTTTTAATTGATTGCGGAGGATATTTTGAAGGCGGACTTGCGACAGATATTACAAGAGTTTTTGTAAAAGGAGAACCATCTGCGCTTCACAAAAAGATTTACACCCTTGTTTTAAAAGCATTTTTGAACGCATATAATTATACAAGCATTCACCCTCAAAAAACTATAACAGGGTATGAAATTGACAATAGCGTACACGATTTTTTCAACAATCAAGATACCGAAGGTTTTGTATTTAATCATGGATTAGGGCACGGTATCGGGATAAATGTGCACGAATATCCTCCGAATTTGAGTCAAAATGAAATCGCAAAAACCCCTATAATAGATGGTATGTGTTTTTCGATTGAACCCGGATTATATAAAGAAGGATTTTTTGGAGTCAGATTAGAAAATTCGTGTTATTTTCTTGAGAATAAAATTCATTCTTTTGTAAAAATGAATTTTGAAAAGAAATTAATAAACTTCGAAATGCTTACCGCGCAAGAAAGCCAATGGCTTAATGAGTTTGAGGTTAAATAAATGGAAATTACCAGTTTAAATAATGATTTAGTTAAAGAAACAGCAAAACTTGGACAAAAAAAATACCGTAATCAGAGCGGGAAATTTCTTCTTGAAGGGTTTAAAACAATAAAAGAAGCATATGATTTTGGAATAAAATTAGAACATATTTTTGTCGAAAAAAATCACTATGAAGAATACAATTTTGCCAAGGATTTAATTATTGAAACAAATGAAGCAGTTTTGAAAAAACTTTCTACAACCGAATCAGCCCCAAATGCAATTGCGGTAGGATTTCAAAAAAATTATGACAAAAATATATTAAAAAACCTCAAAAAAGTTGTACTTCTTGAAGATATCAAAGATTTGGGAAATCTTGGAACAATAATACGTTCTTCAGTTGCATTTGGAGCGGAAGCAATAGTATTATACGGTGATAGCGTTGATATTTACAATCCAAAATGTGTCCGAGCATCTGTAGGAAATCTCTGGAAAATTCCAATTATTCAAATTCAAGATTTTAACGAATTAAAAGAAATTTTTGAAAAATTTGAAAAAATAGCAACCTTACCAAGAAGCGAAAATTTACTAAAAACATTCAAGATAAAAACACCTTGCCTTGTGATGTTTGGAAGTGAAGCCAACGGTCTATCGGATAAGTTTGTAAAAATTTCCACAAATTCGGTCAAAATAGAAATGAACAGAACCGTTGAATCACTAAATTTGGCAACATCTGTTTCTGTAATTTTGTATGAGCTTTTTGTTAATTAAAATAAACAGAAATCAATTTATAAACTATTTGCAAATCATTATCAGAAAAATTTTCCAACTGTTTTATAATTTTGTCTGTCAAAATTTTACGGTTTTGTAAATGTTCGGTTCTAAATAACTCCGTATATTCAATTCCAAGAGAATCTGCGAATTTTTCAATTAAATCAGCTTTTGGAAAACTTCTTCCTGTTTCAATATGACTCATATGTTTAGGATCAATTCCTGCCATCTCTGCAAGCTGATATTGTGTTATTCCCTTTTTATTTCTAAGCTCTTTTAACCTTAACCCAAAATCTTTTTTAATATTCATAATTCACCTTCACCTTAGAATATTAAGAGACTACAGAGTTATAAACCGTATTAAAGACATCTAAATTGCCAATTAATATGTTTTTAATATTGTAATTCTGTTTTAAATATGGTATAATTAATAAAAATATGTCATTAATAAGGAATTATGGAGGTATAATTGATGAATAAAAAAATAGCATTCACCCTTGCAGAAACTCTAATAACAATCGGTATAATCGGAGTTGTCGCAGCAATAACAATACCGAATTTGATAAAAAATTATCAAAAATCTCAAATTGAATTATCTCTAAAACGCAGTTATTCCATAATGACACAGGCTTTAAAAATGTCTATAGCAGAAAATGGAGATATTGATGGCTGGAAATTACCACAAAATGATACTGCAGATGAATGTCACGATTTTGTTAAAACATATATTTTCCCTTATATGAAAGTAATCAATGATTGTGGTGTAGAGCAAGGTTGTTTTGGAAATCCCGAATACTTAATGAATGGTTCAATTGCAGAAAATATAAATGATACTAAAGGTAAAACAATTAAATTTACAACAATAGACGGAATAAATATTGCTGTGTATACTTCCGGCACAAGTAATACTATACATATATATTTTGATGTAAATGGCAATAAAAAGCCAAATACAAGAGGGAAAGACATATTTGAATTCATAATACCGGTATTTACAGAACAAAATAATACAGAACATATATTATTACCTAATGGGTATTACGATAATACAAATGACTGCAAAACAAATAATAGCGGTTTTGTATGCGCAAAACTAATTTTTAACAATAATTGGAAATTTCCTAAAGATTATCCTTGGTAGAGTTGAAACATTTTAGTAGCTCTTTCTAAAATTCCAAGACAATAAGAAATTGTAATACCGTAATTTGTGATAGGGATTCCGATTTTGTTTGCCTTTATTATTCTTGATAAAATTTCGCGCCGATTAGTCATGCAGGCTCCGCAATGAACTATCAGTTTGTATTGCGAAATTTCCGGGAAATCATGACCTGAAAAATACTCAAATATAAGATTTTTACCTGTCTTTTTTCTCAATAAATTCGGGATTTTTACTTTTCCGATATCATCTTCTATCGCATGGTGTGTACAGCTTTCGAGAATTAAAACTTTATCTCCGTCTTGCAATGTATCAATCGCTTTTGCTCCGCTTATAAAAGCTTTCAAATCACCTTTCAATCTTGCAAAAAGTATTGAAAAAGAAGTTAAAGGAATATTTTCAGGAACAATTTCCGCAACAGTTTTGAATGCCTGTGAATCTGTAATAACAAGACTTGGAGGAGTTTTTAAATTATCAAGAGCATTTTTTAACTCAGTATCTTTAACCGCCATAACATTGCAATTGCTGTCCAATAAATCCCGCAAAACCTGTACTTGCGGCAAAATTATTCTCCCTTTAGGGGCTTCTTTATCAATAGGGATAACCAAAATTACTGTGCTTTTTTCTTCTGCCAAATCCCCTGCTATCTTTGGAGGGTTCACATAATCATCAGGCAAAAGTTCCACGATTTTATTTTTAAATTTATAAACCAAATCATCATCTTCTTTTGCAGAAGTTTGAATAATATCAGTTGAAATTTGTTCCAATTCTGTCATTTTATCGGCAGAAATATTTTTTTCGTCAGTTTTATTTACAATTACAAGATAAGGAATATTCAGGTCGTTAAATTGAGCTATTAAACTTTTTTCATAATCATCAATTCCGTTATAATCACAAACGATAACTGCAATATCTGTGCGATTAATTGTTTTCAAAGTCTTTTCTTTTCTATCTTTGCCCAATATTGAAAAGTCATTTATACCTGCTGTATCAAGAAATCGGACAGAACCGATAGGTAATAATTCCATAGATTTTTCAACAATATCAGTAGTTGTTCCGGCAATATCTGAAACTATAGAAACTTCTTGACCGGTAATTTTATTTATCAATGAAGATTTGCCGGAATTTGTTTTGCCAAAAAATCCGATATGTAATTGTTGTGATTTCAATGCTTTCATATACCACTCCTAAATTTACCCGCTTGAACAATAGGAGATTCCACGGTGCAAAATATTTCTTGTCAAACAGAAAAACAAAGTCCGTGGAATCTAAGAAATATTTTGCACCTCTGAATGACATAAATTTGTTAGTTTTTACAATGAAAAGCTAACACCCGTTAAAAAAGCCCGACTCTGAGGCCGGGCTTTTTATGTTTGAGGATTAACCTCTGATACCTAATTTCTTAATCAATTCTCTGTATTCGTCAAGATTTCTTGATTTGATGTAAGCTAATAATCTTTTTCTTTTACCTACCATCATCAAAAGACCTCTTTTTGTAGCGAAATCCTTTTTGTTTGATTTCAAATGTTCGGTTAATTCGCTGATTTTCTGAGTCATCATAGCTACTTGAACTGCTGATGAACCTGTGTCTTTTTCATCTTTGCCGAATTTTTTAACAATTTCTTGTTTGTTTTTTAAATTAATTGACATATTAGTTTTCCTTTTCTTGTTGAGTGATTATTGGCGTAAGCACTCTACAGTCGGATTGTAATACGCTAAAATTTTAAAATCAATAGGGGGTAAAGATATATAGCACTTAGTAACTTTCCATTCAGCAATTCCTTCCGCTTCCAAACTCCTGACAAAAAGTCGGCATTACTATTTAGACAATAAAAACCCTTGCATAAATGCAAGGGAAAAATTTCTACACTACTTTTCTAACCTACTTTAATAATTCTCACTTTTACTTATTTTGAGGAATCGTAAATCTTGAATATTAAGATTTTACAACTTTAGGTTCGGCATTTTTAGCATAACCGGGACCCATTTTATTTGCAATTTTCTTAATTATATTGTCATAGTGTTTATAGATAGCGTTATCTATCCATAACCAGCTTCCTAATTCTTTGTTGATAGCTGCAAAATCTGCTGCGCATTCATCATAAATACCTAATTCTTCAGCTTTTTCACGTAATGCTAATGCAACTTGTCTGCAACCATTAACTTTTTGATCACTGACTGTTCCGTAACCAAACAGGTGGCATACCCCTAAGCTTAAAGCATTTCCCCAGAAACCTTCATTTGCATCAGAAATGAATGCTTTCATAAAGGATTCACCTTTTTCAGCTGAGTGATATTTATTCCAAGCCGTCATATAATCCATTACATTATCAGAATCTATATTTCCGATAACATTTTCCATCTCGGGATCATCTGTACCAACACAGTATGTTGCGTAATAGAAGCGTTCAATATCACGTTTTATTGTACTGCTATATGTTACATCTTTTTTACCCTGAGTTTCCTTAGTTTTCTTGGTTTCATCAGTTTCATCGTCGTCTGTTTCGTCTTTATTTACTTTATCTTTATTGTCTGTTTTGTCTTTGTTATCAACTTTTTCGTCTTTTTTCTCACCGTCAATTCTGCTATTGATATCTGCAACGGCATCTGCAACTTCGCCTGCTTGTTTTGAAGCTTCTTCACGAGTCAGAACATAAGAATTATCTATGACATTTTGAAGTTTTTCTTCCTGAGCCTTTAATTCTTCTAATAAAGCCTCCAAACGAGCTTTTTCTTCGTCTGTAATATCTTTATTATTTAATTTGGCTTGAATTTTTGCCTTTGTTGATGCAATTGAAGCTTTAGCACCATTTATTCTCTGGCTTGCAATTTGATCTGCGGTCGGTGCTAAGATTTGCTGATTCCAAGCATTTATTGCTTCCGGAGAAAATTGAGGCAATCCATAACCCCAAGGATTTATATTGTAATTATTTAACCTTGCTTGTGCATTTTGGTTTAATGAAAATCCAAAATCCGTTTGAGGCAAGCATTCTTCCGGTATAGTATAACAAACTGTATCACCTGCAATATTCATAAACCCTCCAGGTAATGCATTTGATACTACAAATGGAATGTTTGGAAATGAATTGTAAGTAAACATAATTTTCCCCGTTTTCTTTTCTTTAAGTTCCCCGTACTTTTATAAACAATTTCTGTTTTGAAAAATTGCATGGAAGGAGGTAAACGTAAAAGTAAAAATATACCCAAAAGCCTTAATTGATAAGTACTTTTACCTTGTTTACAATTCTTAATAATTAGCAGACTGCACTATTTATGCTATTATAAAATCATGAAAACTCTGGCAAGATTTATACAAAACAAACGAGAAGAATTAGGACTTACACAAAAAGGGTTAGCAATAAGTGCTAATATTCCTCTTGATATTATAGAGGAAGTAGAGGACGGCAAAGCTTTATTTTTATCTGTCACAGTAAGACAAGCTATTGCTAAAGTATTAAAATGTGAACCTGCTGATATTAAACAACTTGAAAAAGATACTGTATCAGACATTGTATCACCTGAAATTATCGAAAGTTTAAAGGAATTGATTTTGAACGGTGCAGGCGGCCTTAAATGCCCAAAATGCGGAGCATTACTCGATACTAGGATTGCTAAAATGTACGATTTGGAAGATAATTTAATTCTCCACCCTAAAGCACATTGTACAAAATGTCCGTTCCAAATCCACTCATAGGGGGGGGGTAAATATAGTTATCAATTACCTAAGGATTACCTAGATTAATGCTAAAGGGGGTAAATATGAAAATTGGGATTATTGGATTAGGTTTAATAGGCGGATCGATTTTTAAAGATTTAATAAAACTCGGATATGACGTTAAAGCAGTTTCTCAATCCCAAAACGGAATAAATATATATAAAAATTACTCGGATTTGAGTGATTGTGAGTTAGTTTTTGTATGTACACCAATGAATAAAACTCTAAAAGTCCTTGACGAATTAGAAAATTATTTACACCCTGCAACAATAGTAACTGATGTTTGCTCGTTAAAAAGTTTTGTATGTAAAAAACAACGTCCATATAAATTTATTCCATCACACCCAATGGCCGGAACTGAACATAAAGGATTTGAAAACTCGTTTGAAGGTTTGTTTAAAGGGGCAAAATGGGTAATTACACCCGTATTTGGAGAAAGCAAACAACTTGAATCAATTATAAAAGAACTCGGCGCAGAACCGATTTTCACAACTCCAGAAAAACATGACCAAGCCGTTGCATTAATTTCACATATGCCAATGGTAATATCTCAAGCAATTTTTAAGACCGCTCAAGAAAATGAATTTGCCTTAAAAATTGCATCATCAGGATTCCGAGATATGACTCGTCTTGCAATGTCTAATACCGAAATGGCAAACGATATGGTTCAAATGAATTCTGATAATATTCAAACAGCAATTTTAAAATTATATAAATCAATCGGCGATTTAACTAACTCAGATTACCTTTCCCAGATAAATGAAATTAAATTAAACCGCCAATCAATGTTTTTGTAATTATTTAATAGATTTATACAGTTGGTGCCGGAGCAGATTTGAAGAAACCTTTAACCCAATCTGCGGCTTTTGTATAATTTGTTTTTACAAAATCCACTGCATTTTTAACATATGGTTTTACTTTTTGACCTAATTTTGTATTTTTAATATAATCTGTCGCTTTTGTTATATAAGGTTTTGCAAAATCTGCCAAACCTTTAGCACCTGCTTTAATTTTACCTCTGAAAATGAATGCAGTAATTGCTGCAGCAGTCAAACCTGCAAGAGTAACGACCACTTTTGTTTTTCTTTCTTGAGCCTTACGTTGAGCTTCCGGATCAAAAATACCCGGTTTAAAATCTTTCGGTATACCATTTGAACCAAAACTTTGAGCTGAGTATGGATTGTATCCATATGTTACATAACCTACTGAATCTACTGACATAATAAAATCCTTTCTAACCTTTACAACCTACATCTGTATAAAGTATTTTTTTCGAAAAGAATTGCTGGCAGTAAATATAAAACGAATAAAAAAACGCCTGAAAGTGAACAATATCAAGCATTTTTATTTATTAATATTTCTTAACAATTCTATTCCACAAAAGAAATTGTACTGCTTTTTTCTAAATGAAGCGTATCAATTAACGCATTTAATTTAGTAAATACTTCCTTAAATTGTGAAATAGACAAACTTTGTTTACCATCACTCAAAGCTTTTGCAGGATTGTGGTGAACTTCAACCATTACCCCGTCTGCCCCCGCAACAAGTCCGGCCTTTGCCATAGGCTCTATTAAATATCTTTGTCCGGTACCATGACTTGGATCAACAATTACAGGCAGATGAGAGTATTTTTTTATTACAGGAATTGCAGATATATCAAGCACATTTCTTGTAAATGAGCTGTCAAAACCTTTTATTCCTCTTTCGCAAAGAATAACTTTTTCATTTCCGTTATACATAATATGTTCAGCCGCAAGCAAAAATTCTCTTATTGTACTTGCAGGCCCGCGTTTTAATATAACAGGTTTGTCACAATGTCCTACTGCTTTTAAAAGTTTGAAATTCTGCATATTTCTTGCACCGATTTGAATTACATCAGCATATTTATAAACCAAATCCAAATCCGTTGAATCCATCAATTCTGTAACAACAAGCAGCCCTGTATCTTCCTTAGCTCTTGCAAGCAATTGCAATCCTTTTTCACCTAAACCATCAAAATCATAAGGTGAAGTTCTCGGTTTGAAAGCTCCTCCTCTTAAGAATTGACAACCTAATTCTTTAGCCGCAAGTGCAACTTGTAAAAGGCCTTCATAATCTTCTTCAACTGAACAAGGTCCGACCATAGCAACAGGACGATTTGCTCCGCCGATTTTCACACCGTTTTCAAATTCAATTACAGTATCTTCTGATTTTCTGTCGCGTGATGCCAATCTAAAAGGCTCACGAATAAATTTAATCTGTTTTACACCGTCTAATGCTTCAATTCTGCCCGGAGATAATGTAGTTTTATCACCCAAAGCATCAATAACCGTATGAACATCACCTTCATGAACAATTACCTGAAATCCATGTTCTTTTAACAACTCCGTAACAGCTTGAACATTAACGGCAGTCGCATCACGCTCCATTATTATAATCATATTTTAATCCTCATTAGCTATACCTGAAATAATTATAAAAAAGAATTATCTAATAATCAAATATTATTTAAAGCCTCAAGCAACTCTATCGGATTATCAATAATAATTTTTGCTCCGTTAGCATTAAGAAATTCTCTGTTTTTAAACCCCCACGAAACACTTATACAAGGTATTTTAGAATTTTTAGCCGTTAAAATATCAACTTCCGAATCCCCTACATAGACTGCTTCAGAATTTTTTATATCATATTTATTAAGAATTTTTATAACCGCGTCAGGAGCAGGTTTTTTCCTAATGCCCAAAGTTTCATTTTCGCCGGCACAAAAATCAATCAAATTTTCAAAATATCTGTCACACAAGTCTTTCACCGCATTATCAAATTTGTTTGATACAACGGCAATTTTATAACCTTTGCTCTTTAAATTTTTCAAAAGCTCTATAATTCCGGGGTAAGGAGAAGTCTTGTTATACATATTTTCAGAATAATTTTGTTTAAAAATTTCAATGCACTTATTTATATCAGGATTATTTATACCATTCGGAATAGCTCTTTCTATAAGTTTGACGACACCATTACCGACAAAGTTTTTGATTTCTTCTTTTGTCCTTTGAGGATAATTTAAAAATTTTAAAGAATAATTTGTACTATCCGTCAAATCATCAAGAGTATTCAACAAAGTACCGTCAAGATCAAAAATTACAATTTTTTTATCCATATAAATAATTATATTACAAAAATTTTTATCAGTTCTGCCTAATTTAAAATTTTGGCAAAATTTTAAATTAGATATCCGTTTGTATATCCATTATATCAAGAGTTTCAAAAATAAATTTTGGATAATTTTTGTGATATTTTTTTCAAAATTTACAAAATATTCTGAAATTTTGATTAATATTTTACATTTACCCCCCAAAATCCTCCATTTTAATGAATTTTTATTTTATTTTTTAATTATAATTTAGAAAAAGTTTAGAAATGTTAAGTACCCAAAACCTTTATAGAAGCGGATTTAACAAAAATATTTATTTTTGATATTTCATTAATTTTATAAAAGTAGTATGATAAATTTGTAAATAAAAGGAGGTTAGGAACATGTTTACATCTAGCAAAAAAGAACAAAAAGAAATGCAAGCACAAATTATCGAATCAGCAGGTAAAATCTACAATTACCTATCAGACAAAGGTGAAGTTACTATCAACAAATTAAGAAAAGATATGGATTTAGATGATAATTTCACATATATGGGTCTTGGCTGGTTATCAAGAGAAGATAAATTGGCTTACACTCAAAAACCAAAATCTGTTACAGTTAAATTGGTTTAATTTGTTAACAACAAAATTCAAAGACCGAACCTTTAGGTTCGGTCTTTTTTAACGTTTTGTCACAAATTTACCATTAAAAATTTAGATGATATAATTAGTCCATAAGGGGATAAATTATGAATAAAAATATTTTTAGTCCGCGCGGAACAATTAATCAAAGTTTATTTTTAGTTTATTATATTTTATTAACATTTGTGTATATTGCAGGTGGACTATTTGCAATCATATTTGTATACAAACACAATTTGAGTTTTTTGTATTTCTTACTTCCTCTGCTATATTTAAAATTATTAATAGCTTTTAATTACAAAAAAAGAGTTATGGATATATCAAAAAATCTCCCTTTATCAATAGTTTTTGGAATTATATTTGGTTTTGATTCAATTTTGCTGTCAGGTTGCCAATTAATCCCCAATAATCCAAATTCTATGATAATATTTTTTGCATTAAGCATTTTTATTTTATTTATACAACCTGCAATAGTTGCACTTATTCCATCATGTGAGTAAATATTATGACTCTGGAAAGTGAAATTTTTAAAAGAAAAAATATAGATTTTGACAAAATCTTAAACTATGGATTTATAAAAATACCTGAGGGGTATATATATAAAAAAAATTTTATGAATAATGCGTTTTGTGCACATGTTAAAATTTCACCTGAAGGAAAAGTTTCGGGTAAAGTTTTTGATTTGGAAAATAACGAAGAATATTTACCAATAAAAATAAAATACCAAGAAGGAAGTTTTGTTGGCGGAATTAGAACAGAATACGAAAAAATTTTAAATGATATATCTCAAAAATGTTTTACGGAAAATCATTTTATCTATCAGCAAACAAACAGAATTGCAGAACTGATTGAAGAAAAATATAAAGATAAACCGCAATTTTTATGGGAAAAATTTCCCGGCTGCGCCGTATTTAAAAATCCTGACAATAATAAATGGTACGGAGCAATATTGAATGTCGATTTTAGCAGACTCGATACTGATAAATCAGGAGAAATCGAAGTTATTAATATCAAACTTCCGGAAGATAAAGTTCTTGAACTACATAACATAAAAGGTTTTTATCCTGCATATCACATGAACAAAAAAAGTTGGATTTCTATTATATTAAATAACACCTTATCAGATAAAAAAATAATGTCACTAATAGACGAAAGCCACAATTTTACTATTAAAAACAAAAAAAAATAATCTATTTCAAAATATCTTTAACAATTTTATAAACTATCTGAACAGATTCATCAGAAGATGAATTTATCATACAATTAATTTCATCAATCAAATCATTTCTGGATTTTTTATGGTTATAGTTAAACAAATCCTGAACCTCTACTCCCAAAATTTTTGCCAATTTATCCAAATTAGCCATAGTTGTAAATGTTGTTCCCGTCTCAATATTACCGATTTGTTTTTGAAAAACTCCAAGTTTTTCGGCTAATTGTTCTTGGGTTAAATTATTTTGTTTCCTAAGTTCTTTTATACGTTTACCAAATAATTTTTGTGCGTCCATTAAAAACTCCTTTTAATAATTCTATAAATTATCAAGAGTTTTAAGCACCCCTTATTAATATCTAAAAATATTGAAAAAGATATTTTGACATGCTATAATAGAATTATAACTATGCATTTACTTATAAAAAGATAGTTTGAAAGGAGAAAAAATGAGTAATGTATTAAATAAGGTACTTCACCATACGATTCAAAACAGTAACAGTCTACTAACAAAATATAGAGCCTTCACATTAGCCGAAGTACTGATAACTATTGGTATAATCGGTGTTGTTGCAGCACTAACAATCCCCAATTTAATAAATAACTATAAAAAGCAATCTACTGCTATACAATTAAAATCAGAGTATAGCAAAATATTACAAGCCATCAAACTATCTATTACTGATAACGGAGATCCTTCAAGCTGGGATAAAGATAATAAAACTTTTTTAGCAAAATATATTGTACCTTATTTATCCGGAGCATCACCTTATAATAATCACTATAATATAATAATTTTGAGTTCAAAAGTAAGAAATAACAACGAGAAAAATCTGTGGTATTATTGGCCTTGGAGTAAAAATGACTCTCATTTATATATTTTAAAGAGCGGCACAATCATAAACTACACAAACGGATATTTAACAATTGACATAAACGGACCCTCTAAACCAAACAAGCTAGGTATTGATTCATTTGTTTTTGTTATTGATGATAAATCTGTTTTATCCCCTCTTACATGTAGTGCAACAGGTACAATGAGTTGTGTCAGAGATAACACTTGGGAATATTATCGCGGAGGGTGTTGTGCTTCTCTAATAAAAAACAATAATTGGAAAATTCCTAAAGATTACCCTTGGGGAAATGGACAATAAAAAGCGAGCGATTAAAATCGCTCGCTTTTCTACTTATTCAATCTATTACTTAGATGATTTAGATGATTTCTTTGCAGTTGGATAGTAATCTCTTACAATACCTTCAAATGCATCTTGATAAATTGCCTTAATATCAGACATTAGAGGATATGCAGGGTTTGCACCTGTACATTGGTCATCAAATGCCAATTCTACCATTTCATCTAATTTAGCATTGAAATCTTCTTCTGTTACACCAAAATCTTTGATTGAATTTGGCAAGTTAACAGATTTCATTAATTTATCAATAGCTTTTATCAACAAATCAACTTTTTCATCATCATTCTTTCCGCCCAAGCCTAATTCGTCTGCAATTTGACCATATTTAGCTTTTGCGTTAGGGAATTTGTATTGAGGGAAAGTTGCTTGTTTTTTCGGACAATCAACAGCGTTGTATTTAATTACTTGTCTGATTAACAAAGCGTTTGCAACCCCGTGCGGAACATGGAACATTGCACCAAGCTTGTGAGCCATTGAGTGGCACAAACCTAAAAATGCGTTTGCAAATGCCATACCCGCAATTGTTGCTGCATAGTGCATTTTTTCTCTTGCTATAGGGTTATTTGAACCTTCTGACCAAGATTTTTCTAAATACTTAAATACTAATTTTGTTGCTTCCAAAGCATTTGAATTAGTAAAGTTTGTAGCCATACAAGATACATATGCTTCAATTGAGTGAACCAAAGCATCAATACCTGATGCAGCTGTTAAACCTTTTGGCATACCGTCAACAAAATTCGGGTCAATAATTGCCATATTAGGAGTTAACGCGTAATCTGCAATTGCGTATTTAACATGTGTTTCATCATCTGTAATAATAGCAAACGGAGTAACTTCAGAACCCGTACCTGATGTTGTAGGAATTGCAACCATTGTAGCTTTTTTACCCAAATCAGGGATTCTGCAGATTCTCTTTCTGATATCCATAAATCTCATAGAAATATCAGAGAAATCTGTATCTGGTTGTTCATACATTAACCACATAATTTTTGCAGCGTCCATTGGAGAACCACCACCTAATGAAATTATTACATCAGGTTCATATGGTCTTATGATATCCATTGCTTGATTAATTGTAGACAATGTCGGATCCGGTTTAACATCAAAGAAGATTTGGTAATCAATTCCGATTTCATCTAATATATTTGTAATATTATATACAGCACCGGAATTAAACAAGAATCTGTCTGTTACGATAAATGCACGTTTTTTACCTTGCAATTCACGCAATGCCAAATCAATAGCCCCGCGTTTAAAGTAAATCTTTTGAGGAACTTTAAACCATAACATGTTTTCTCTCCTTTCCGCAACTGTTTTATAGTTTAGTAAGTTTTCTACCCCGATATTACCAGAGATAGCGTTTTTACCCCATGAACCGCAACCCAAAGACAATGACGGTTCTAATTTGAAGTTGTATAAATCACCAATACCACCTTGTGATGATGGAGAGTTAATTAACACTCTGCAAGAAGGCATCAATTCTGCATAATGATCAATTCTTTCAGAAGTTCTAGGGTCTGTATATAAAACAGAAGTGTGACCTGCACCGCCTTTTGAAACAAGTTCGTAAGCCAATTCTGCAGCTTGTTCATAATTCTTAGCTTTGTACATTGTCAAGATTGGTGATAATTTTTCTCTTGAGAACGGATCTTCCCAATCAACTTTTGGTCTTTCAACTAATAAGACTTTTGAAGTTTCAGGAATATCAAATCCGGAAAGTTCAGCAATTTTATGAGCCGGTTGACCAACAATTGCAGGGTGTGCAGTTCCTCTTTTTGGATCGATAAACGGTAGATCTATCATTTTCTTTTGTTCTGCACTGCTTACTAAATATGCACCTCTATAAATAAATTCTTTTTTAACTTCTTCATAAATATCTTCAACTACGATAACTGATTGTTCAGAAGCACAAATCATACCGTTATCGAAAGTTTTTGACATCAATACTGAAGATACTGCCATTTTAATATCAGCAGTTTCATCAATAACAGCCGCAGTATTTCCCGGACCTACACCTAATGCAGGGTTTCCTGATGAATATGCAGCCTTAACCATTCCCGGACCGCCGGTTGCTAAAATGCAAGCAATATCTTTATGCTGCATCAATTGTCCTGACAATTCAACAGACGGAACATCAATCCAACCGATAATATCTTCCGGAGCTCCGGCCTTTACTGCAGCTTCAAGAACCAATTTTGCTGCTGCAATTGTTGATTTGGTAGCTCTAGGGTGTGGTGAGAAAATAATAGCATTTCTTGTTTTTAATGAAATTAATGATTTAAAAATTGCAGTTGAAGTCGGATTAGTTGTAGGAATAATACCTGCAATAATTCCCAAAGGTTCAGCAACAATTTTTGTACCATTAGCTTTATCTTCTTTTATAATTCCGCAAGTTTTTGCATTTTTATGTTTGTTATAAATGTATTCGGAAGCAAAGTGGTTTTTAATAATTTTATCTTCCAAAACACCCATACCTGTTTCTTCTACAGCCATTTTAGCCAGAGGAATACGAGCTTTGTCTGCGGCAGTTGCAGCTGCCTTAAATATTTTATCAACTTGTTCTTGACTAAATGTAGAATAAACTTTTTGAGCCTTCTTAACTCTTTCAATAAGTAATTCTAATTGTTCTGCGTTGTCAACAAGAGTAGACTTATTTAAAGTCTGTTCAAGTTTTTCAACGGTTTTTCTGTTTTTTGTTGTCATGTTTTTCTCCTTTTTAATATAACATTATAACAGTAAATTTTTATTTAAATCGTGATTTTTTTCACAATTACATTCTAACTCAAATAATACATAAAAGCAAGTGTAAATTTTACAATCTTTATATTTTCTTTATAGAAATAAGACAACAGTGTATGAAGGCAATTATCGCGAATGGAAAGTTGAAAGTGGAAAATTAATTCTGCCCCGATTGGAGAAATGACACGAAGTGCCGAAAGGCAATTATCCCGTAGGGAAAATAATAGTTTCTTCGCTTCGCTCAGAATGACGGTGTACGTCATTGCGAGGAGGACGTAAGTCTAACGAAGCAATCCAAATAAGTTTATAGGTCGTCAAGACGTTAGGAGGTTAAGTTAAATATGGCCCTTCGTGCGAATTTATCTTAGTCAATTTGCCCGAAGGGCTGATAAGAACTTAAAGACTTATCATCTTAACGTTCTAATGATTTGCAGCAGGGGGCATTTCAATGCACCACAATCCCCCTCTTATTTTCCTAAGTTCACTACCCACATGTACAATTAATTTTTCAAACAAAAAATGCTAGAATAGCTCAATAAGTGCATTTTTTACACTTTATCCTATAGTCCTTTATTCTAAACGCTTTTAGCTAACTTCACAAAAGTTCATAATAGGGGTTGACAAAAAATTTGTTATGGTTTATAGTGAAAATGTTAGATGAAGTGTTAAATGAACACTTAATAACAAAGGAGGTTAATTATGTTAACAATAAATCCGGTAAGTTTAAATACTAATTCAAAAAAATATATATCTTTTGGTAACAACCAAAATAATAACTCAAGAATTGGCGTTATGTCATTGGATAGAAATCCAAATACAAAAATCAACTTTGAAAAAGATTTACATGAAGCAAAAAAAGCTGATTTAGTTCAGACAAACCCAATCAAAGCTATAGGTTACAATTTTGTAAAGGCTTATAATATATTAGTTACCCCGAAAAGAAAAGAAAATCAGACCGAATCAAAATATATTCACTTACCTTACATGGCATAGTGAAAAAGATTGAAAGACTTAACTCTTTTCATTTACCCCCTACAAAAACCAATGCAGTTACCCCAATTGCAATGGTTTTTTATTTTGAGGGAAATCTATAACAATCATTTAAAATCAGTTAATTTGCAAAAATCGACATTTAATGCATCTGCAATAGCAGAAAAAAGGAACTGAATATACAACTCCGGACATATATTGCAGCAAAAATTCAACTAATATACTAAATGGTATGGCATGCACATACAAAGCGAAAAATAACGGAGATTATTTCAAATGGCTTGTAAGAAATATTAAGTAGTATTAATATTATTTTGACAATAAGAATTTTTATTGTTATAGTAATCCTGTTTTTGTGTTTATTAATTAGGGAGTTAAGTAGAAGTATGAAGAAGATTTTGTGTGGATTACTGACATGTTTGTTAGTATTTTCGTATAGCGGTTGTGCTATGGCAATAAATGAGGCTCCGTCACAAGCTAAGGCTTTGCAAGCAGCTCCAAATGCCAAATCAATAGAATTTGCATTCGTTTTTGACGGACCGTCAGACAAAAATAATGAGGTTTTGCAAGTTTTTCAAAAAACTATTACAAAGTCATTATTGCCTGATTTTAAAGCAGTTTTCCCAAAAGATTTAGTTTTCACAGGGGATTGGAGCAATCAGGGAGCAATAAATGCTTCCAATAAGGCATTAGCTTCACGCGCGTTTATGGTCATTTCGTTAGGGTATTTGTCCAGTGAATATTACTCAAATAAGAACAACAAAAATAAATTTGTTGTAACTATTGATCAGTATGGATTAAGAGATTTCGGAGATAATTTCTTTAACCCTATTCAACAATCAGTAAGCGACTTTTTGACATTCCAAAAGCTTGTGCCAAATATTAAAAAATCAGCAATTTTGATGAACGAAAATTTCTATAAAAATAGAAATGATTGGAATTCTACAATTGCTAAAAAACTAAAAGAAAAAAATTGTAATTTGAATTTTGTAGTAATTCCGGTAAATTCAAATGTTAAAGCTTCTTTAGCGAAAATTCCGGCAGATGTTGATTCTGTTTTTGTTACGCCATTGTTTAATCTTAGCAATGCACAAAGAAAAGAGCTTTATAAATATATTAATGATAAAAAACTTCCTTCTTTTTCTGCCGTAGGGAAAGAAGATGTTGATATGGGGGCAATGCTTGGAACATCAACTTTTGAAGCTGATAAGAAAATTGCAGAAGCTACATCATTTAATATTCATGGAGTTCTGCATGGTAATGCAGTAAAAAATGAAAAAATACCGTTTTATGATGATAAGGTAATTTTTTACAATGCTGATACAGGCGAAGCTATAGGATATGTCCCGCCATTGAGATTATTGAACAATTCAGTTACAATTTCTCACAAAGAATTACCAAAATATGATTTATCATATCTTTTAAACACTTTAGATGATAACAACCTTGATATTGCAAGAAAGAAATTCTTAATCAGTGCGGCAAGACGTTCTGTTACAAGTGCTTACTTAAGATATTTACCAACATTAAGACTTGATTTAGGCTATCAAACTTATAATTCAGCCTATGCTGAATCATATTCAAATGTACCGACCAGAGTTGGTCAATTTACGGTTGGAATGGATCAGGTTATTTATTCTCCTGATTTAGTAACAAACATTATTGTTAAACATAAAAAATTAAAATTTGATAAAGCTGAAGAAGCTTTAACAAGAGCAAACATGGAATATCAAACAGGAAGTTTGTATATTGATATGTTAATGCTTGAAAACATGATAAAAGTACAGGAAGAATTTGTTCAAGAAACACGTGAAAACCTTGCTATAGCAAGAGTTAGAGAAAAAACCGGCAAATGCGGTTACGAAGAAGTTTTACGTTGGGCTGGAGAAGTTTCCGAATCAGAAAAAAAATTGCTCAGCATGAAAGCTGATTATAAAAATATCAAAATTAATATCAATAAACTTCTTTACAAAGATCAAAAACAAGATTTCAATTTAGCACCGCTTACAGCAAGCGATCCGGCATTTTTCACGTCAGACTTACACATAATTGACCACGTAAGAAACCCTGAAAAATTAGGCAAATTTACAGATATGCTTGTTGATGAAGTAATTTATCTGTCTCCCGAAACAACCAAGCTAAAAGCTGCAATTGCAATGAAAAAGGCAGAAATTTCAAACTATGCACAGAAATTTGTAATGCCGAATGCGAAATTATCACTTGAATACGGTACACAATTTGACAGACATCTTCCATATGAAACAGAAGGTAATCTTCAAATGGCTTCAACTTATGCTCAAACAATGGGTATGCTTGGTTCTCCTTGGTTAAATCTTAATACCACATCAGGAAGATTTTTAATAGCTGCACAATGGAAACCCATTGAAGGCGGTCATAAAATTGCAGAAATTGCCAGATGCAAATCAGAACTTAACGAACTACACGCTTATTTAGATGAAGTAAATACAGAAATTGAAATGCAAGTTCGTTCAGTTGTAAATCGTGCAATTTCTAAATACTTTATTATTGAAAAATCATACAAAGCAATGTTTGCTCAAGCTGAAAATTACCAGACTGTTAAAAATAAATACTTAATGGGTCAAGTGCCTATAAATCAAATCGCAGATGCACAAAGCCTGTATTTCCAAGCAAAACTTGATGCTCTAAACTCACAATACGAATTCTATAAAGAATTAATCTGGGTACAAAGAGGATTGCTTGCCGTAAACTGGACAAAAGCATCTCCTGATGCTAAAAAATGGATTAAAGGAATCCCTGCAATCCTGCCGGCAGAAGAAGATTTCTCATTGTAATAATTTTGTTATACTGAAATTAATTCATAAAAAGAGTCCATACGGACTCTTTTTATTAGCGGGCAACGAGACTCGAACTCGCGATCTTCTCCTTGGGAAGGAGACATTCTACCACTGAACTATGCCCGCATGCATTTTTCTTTATTATAATACAAAAATTTTATTCCGACTGAAACCAATTTTCTGAAAGTTCACTCATTACCATTTTCATTAATTCGTCAGGCTTTTTGTAAAAAGCCTCAGCAAATTTGCAAAATGTAGAAATTTGTGGATCTAATCTGCCCTGTTCTGCCAGTAACAAAGTCGTTTTTGACATATTCATTCCATATGCAACAGAACGTGCTGACAAATTTGCTTCCTGTCTTAATCTGCTAACTACACGCCCCAAAGCCTCTGACAATTCTTTTTTACGTGTCCCATCTTGCATATTTTTATTTTAAATGTTATACTATATTTAGTGGACATAATTATGTCCATACTAAAGGAGGATTGTATGAAGCAAAAAATTTGGAATATTGAGAAAGTAACAATGCCCGCAGAGCAAGGGAAAAAGAAGCCGGGGTTTACCCTTGCCGAGACCCTCATAACAATCGGAATAATCGGGGTTGTTGCAGCGGTGACTATTCCTAATCTAATGCAAAATTATTTTGAAAAACGCACAGTCAACCAGCTTAGAGAAGTTCAATCGATTTTAGCACAGGCATTAAGGCATGCTGAACAAGAATATGGTGATGTTTCAGGGTGGGGATTGAATGGAAACAACTCAGAAAGTGCGTTAAAAATAGCAGAAAATATAAAACCGTTTTTAAAACTCGCAAATGATTGCGGGATTAATGACACAAAATACACTTGTTTGTCACAAAATTATTATAATTTATTAAATGGAGACTATTCTCAAGCATATGCCACTGATAACAGATATTACAAAGTTTCGCTATTGAATAGTGCAACAATATGGTGGAGAAATGGAGGCAGCAATGCACTTGATACAAGGACAATAATAACTTTTTTTGTTGATACGAACGGTAAAAATCCGCCAAATACATGGGGAAAAGATACATTTGCATTTGAATACTATGAAAATATCGGTTTACTACCTCTTGGCAGCCAAAATTCATCTTACCCCAGCGAACAGAATTGCAATAAAAATAATGATGGATATGGCTGCGCATATTATGTTTTACAAAACAATAATATGAATTATTTACATTAAGGTAATAAAATAAATTCCTTGTATAATCATATTATGGAAGCAAAGGAATTAATTCGTTATTTGAAAAGTATAGGTCTTGATGTCCACACCTCAACAAATGCAAGGGGGCATCAAGGATTTTATATGAAAAAACGCATAGACATTTCAAAAAATATTGCGCAAAACAGAATTATACCAACGCTTATTCATGAATTTTCACACTATGTTCATTCTTTAATTGAACCCCTTATGGAAAGAACAGGCGGGACACTTGAAGTTATTTTTGATGATAATTCCGTAGAAAAATACGAAAAAGAATTGATTTTAGTGACGAATTTTGTTGATTCTCATTCCAAATTTGAAAAATCGGAAGCCCATAAAAAACTAATTAAACAAAAAATACTTGAGCAAGAAAAAATTATCAAAAATAAATATCCTAAATTTTTACGCTCAAAAAAATTTAAAGAATTTGATAAATATATTAAAAAATCAAAAGCTAAATATCTGTTAAAATACGACAGAGTTAAACTTGTTTCTGGATTTATTTTCAAAAAATACGAAATTCTTTCAATTGATAATATTGAAAAAGATTTTACGGATATGCCGAAAGAATTTTGTGCATATATCAGATTGAAATCATATCAAAAACGCCAATCCCGGCTTTCTGCAAAAATCAATCGTATGAAAAAATATTATAACAAACCGACTGAATTATTTGCCAGATTTGTAGAAGGGCTGTATTTAGACCAAGAAGAAGTCAAAAATACCGCACCTTTAACATACAATCGGTTTTTTGAACTTTTAGAAACTAATTACTATCCCTATATGAACGAACTTATTCAAATGTTTTGAATAGTGCAAAAAATTTATGTTTATTGTTAAAATTTTTGTATTATTTGGATAAATATTGTACAATGTTCTAAAAGGCAGAAGTATGGCAGAAAATTTGTTAGACAATATAACTCCGGAAATAATAATCCAACAAACAATTAATCTGGTTGAAGAAAAAGATTATAAAAACGCTCGTACAAAAATAGATTATGCATACGAAAAATTTAAAAATGAAAACTTTATAGAAGGAATATCAATTTGCTTGAGTTTAATATCTTTTCTTGATTATTCCGAAAACAATACAAATTATGAAAAAGCTCTATCTTTGTTAAATGACGGAGCATATATGGCTAAACGTGCAAATAGTGATACTGCATTGCTTATAAATGAACTCGTATGCGGCAGTATAAATTTTTCACAAAATAATAAAGACGTAGCACTAATTCATTACAACAATGCCTTAAAATTAACCTCTAAGCAGGATAAATATGAGCTATCTGATACAATAAACACCAGAATTCGCCAACTGCAAAACAATATGGATTATTCTCTCCCTACAAAAAGCGACCCTTTAGTATCTTTAGTAAAAATCAGCCGTTCCATAACCGCTTTAACCGATATTGATGAACTTTTAAAAGTTATTGCTGAAGAAACAAAAAATGCAATTCAAGCAGACAGATGTACAGTATTTTTATGGGATAAAGATACAGACGAATTATGGTCTAAAGTTGCTCTTGGAATTGATTCAAGCAAAGAAATTCGCTTCCCTGCAGATAAAGGATTAGCCGGTTATGTAGTAAAAACCGGAGAAGCTTTAAATATTACAGATGCCTATTCGGATTCGCGATTTAATCCTGAAGTCGATAAAAAAACAGGTTACAAAACAAAAACAATACTTTGTATGCCGATTATGAACAATAATCGCGAAATTATCGGAGCATTTCAAGTTTTAAACAAAATAGACGGAGTTTTTACAAAAAATGACGAAGATTTACTTATTGCAATAGGCGGAAGTGCAAGTATAGCATTAGAAAATGCGCAGCTTTTTGATAAGCAGCTTCAGATGTATCATGAACAAAAGTTACTCTTTGAAAGTTTCATTGACACTCTTGCAATGTCTATTGATGCTCGTGATAAAATTACCGCAGGTCATTCAATAAGAGTTCGCATGTATTCAACTCTTTTAGCTCAAGAAATCGGAATGGACCCAAAAGATATCAGCCTTTTGGAAAAAGCTGCAACTCTACACGATATTGGAAAAATCGGAATAAGAGATTCTGTTCTCCAAAAAGACGGTAAATTAACTGATGAAGAATACAAACATATCCAAGAACATGTAAGAATTACTCATAATATTTTGAACAGGATTTACATGTCACAAGATTTTAGAATCATTACGGAAATGGCTTGTTCACACCACGAAAAATGGGACGGCTCAGGATATTACAGACACCTAAAAGGGGAAGAAATTACTCTCGGCGGGAGAATTTTAGCGGTCGCAGATGTATTTGATGCAATTACCTCTAAACGTCATTATCGTGATAAAATGCCAATTGTTAATGTTATAGATATTTTGCTGAAAGGTTCAGACTCACACTTTGACCCTAAACTTGTCGACATATTTTTATCAATTCCGGTAAATAAAATTGTAGAAGTATTCCTATCTGAAAATAACGGACATATGAAGCCAAATGACGAAGCTTTATTAAGTAAGTACGGTCTTATTGATATTTATAAATTCGGCGGATATGAGAATAAAAACGCTCAAGAACAAAATATTTTTGATTTGTTCAATTATTATTACACCCAAAAACAAGATGAAAAAGGAGTATAATTAATGAAAATAATTGAAAGAATACAAAATTTTTGTCATACTGAACTTGATTCAGTATCTAAAAAATTTTGTATTTCATATAAATTTCAAAGTTATTTTCATAATCAGACCCTGAAACAAGTTCAGGGTGACATACTTTTCAAATTTATTATTGCATTTTTAATATCTTCTTTCTCTCTCAATCCTGTTTTTGCACTTGATATGAGCGGAATTAAATTAGTCAATCCTCTTGATAATAATCCTGAAACTTATCAAGAAACAATAAATCAACCGCAATATACCCTAAAACGCGGTTCCTTGACTAAAAATACCGTAAAAAATCAATATACAATTGCTATGGAAAAATTTATGCAAAGCAATGTCCGCTCATCTTATCAGGATTTTAAGATGTTAATTGAAAACATAGTTCCGAGCGATTATGTTTACATGAAACTTACTCAGGAAATGGCTTCTATAGGATTTTTCTCCCTTGCAGAACTTTCCATGTCAAAAATAAATGATAATGAAATTTCTTCTTTAATTGAAGAAGATGTTAAAAATTATTATTTCCCGAACTATAAATTAACTTACAAAGATCAAATGTATTTGGCAGAAATATTTTCAAATATTATGTACAATGACCAAAGTCGTGAAGCGACAAGCGAACTGCTAAAAAATACATCTTTATTATCAGATTCGGATTATGCAAATTATCTTGCCGCTTTTGGAAGTATGAAAAACGGAGATATTAAACAAGCCCAAAAATCTATAGAAACCGCTATTGATAAAAATCCTAAAAATATTAATTATAAAAGATTGAAGGCAGAAATTTATTCTCAATCAAACAAACCGCAAGACGGAGTTAAATTTCTTAATGATTTAAATTTTGCTAATATAAACACCGTAATTTTTGATAAAGAATTACATTCCTCACAACAATACATTCTATATAAAGCAGCAAAAAACGATTACTGGAAAAAGTATTATTTAGCTTATTATTATTATGATGAAAATGAGTTAAATAAATCGCTAAGAGTACTCCAAACTTCAATTTCCGGAAAGAAAAATATAAATAAAGAAGTTTATGCTCTCACAGCTAAAGTCTATTTTGATATGAAGGAGTTTGAAAAAGCTCAGGATTACGCACTAAAAGCTATAGATATTGAGCCGAATAATACTGATGCACTTATTACACTCGGAGATATTGCCGTAAGAAATAAAGATTACAAGAATGCAGAACTTTATTTTAAAAAAGCTTCATCTAAGGATAAATCGCATATTGCGGAAATAAAATTGGCAAAAGTTTATCAAGAATTAAATAATACAAAAAAAGCAAAAGATATTTATTCAAAAATTTTACGTATCAGCTCTAAATCTTATGAAGCATATTATCAAATGGCTCTTTTGGAAAAAGACAGAGAATCAACTTATTTGAAGAAAACCGTTGCCATAAATCCAGATTTTAAAGACGGTTGGTTAGATTTGGCAAGATTGGAAATTAATAAAGATTCTTATGATAAAGCCGTATCGTATCTAAATATAGCCAAATATATTGATGATAATGATTACAGATATTACTACTTTATGGGTTTGATAATGAAAAATAAAGGGCTTAATGATGAAGCTAAAAAGAACTTTGAAAAAAGTTTAAGCATAAATCCTGATTATGAATTAGCAAAAGAGGAATTGAAAATATGAAGAAAAACATTTTAATTGTTGAAGACCATGAATTAACAAGATTTGGATTAAAAACTACATTTGAAGATGTTGATTTTGTAGGAACAATATACGAAGCATCATCAGCCGAAGATGCTATTGAAATTTTCAAGAATAATACAATTGATATTGTAATTATGGATTTAGGCTTACCTAATATGAACGGAATTGAAGCTACAAAAGCTATTCATGAAATTAATAAAGATAGCAAAATTATTATATTAACTTCACATAACGATGAAAAAGAAGTTTTAAACAGTTTAAAAGCGGGAGCAAATGCTTATTGTTCAAAAGAAATAAATCTTCAAAGACTTGTTCAAGTAGTGCAATCAGTCGGAGATGGGGCAGCATGGTTTGATCCGAGTATTGCCCATATAGTTTTACAGGCAAGCGCAAATTCTGAGATTTCAGAGCCGGGTTCAAGCTACAAAGAATATGATTTGACCGCACGTGAAGCTCAAATTTTAAAACTTATGACAGAGGGTTACAGCAATATGGAAATTGCACAACATCTTGTCATTAGTGTAAATACAACTAAAGCACATGTTGCAAGTATTTTGCAAAAATTAGAAGTTGATGACAGATTACAAGCTGCATTAAAAGCTCTGAAATACAAAATTGTTTAAATCAGATTTCACCCCTATGTTACAATTAATCAATTATATCATACAAAATCTTGACTGGAAAAGAAAAAGATGTTTTATTATTAGTTACGCGGAGCGAGAATTAAAAATAAATATAATTAAATAACAGTTTTAAGGAGATAAGAATGTTAGATTATACAAAAGAAGAATTGTTATCCTTGATTGAAAGTACCCCGGAAAAATTCAATGAATGGAAAAGAGATAAAGAAGATATTGATTTAAGTGAAGTAGATTTTTCTAATATGGCATTGAGAGAAATTGATTTTACAGATGTAGACCTCAATTCAAGTTCTTTTGCTGACTGTAATTTAGCATTGGTAAATTTTAACGGAGCAGATTTGACTGCAGTTGATTTTACAAGGGCGGTAGTTACGGAATGTGATTTTTCAGAAAGTATCTTAACAGGAGCAGATTGTTCTTATGCTCAAATGACATACTGTAATTTCACAGATTGTGATATGGCAGGAACAGTTTTATCAGAAACAGATTTGACAAGTTCAGACTTATCCGCAGCAGAAAATCTTAATTCATCTCGTTATGACAGTGATACAATTTGGCCTGATGATGATATGTTACCGGAAGGGTTTGACATGGCATGCAAAGACGATTTATCTTCTCTGAAAGATGATGAAGATATGCCAACTAACGAATATTGATAGTACTCCCTCGCCCTACGGGAGACACTGGTCGAACCGGCGAACTTGTGAGCCCGAGTGAGACTGCGTGCAGGGAGCATCAGCGAGTCGCAGGGTTGGGGTGAGAGGGCAACAAAGGAGAAAAACATGATAAAAGTAGCAGTATGCGGTGCATATGGAAAAATGGGTAAAGAAGTCTGCCAAGCAGTAGAAAATGCATCTGATATGGAATTAACTGCAAAAATTGATATTCAAGGTGATGCATATAGAACAATTGAAGAAGCAAGTAAAAATTGCGAAATAGATGTTCTTGTTGATTTTACTCAACCAAAATCCATTTATGAAAATGCACTATACTGCTTAAATAATGATATAAGAATAGTTATAGGCACAACCGGTTTAAAAGATGAAGAAATAGGTCAATTAAAAGCTCTTTCTGAAATGAATAGTACCGGTTGCCTTATTGCTCCAAATTTTTCAACAGGTGCAGTTTTAATGATGATGTTTGCACAAATGGCATCAAAATACTTTGATAACGCTGAAATAATTGAGATGCACCATAACCAAAAAAAGGACGCACCATCAGGCACCGCAATAAAAACAGCCCTTATGATGTCACAGACAAAATCAACATTCAAAAAAGATAATTGTCCTGAAACAGAAACCATAACAGGTTCAAGAGGGGGAACATCATATTCTGATATTCAAATACATTCTGTCAGAATGCCCGGTTTTATGGCATCACAAGAAGTAATTTTCGGTTCATCAGGACAAGTATTCAAAATCCGCCACGATTCAACTGATAGAAAATGCTACATGGACGGTGTATTACTTGGAGTAAGACACGTTTATCAAAAAAACGACTTCACATATGGCCTTGAAAAGATACTTGGGTAAATTATTTCATCTTATAATATAACAAATATTTTTAAATATTATTACTTATTTATACACAATAATAGGAATGTTTTCATTCCCAAAATTTTTTAATATAACAAATATAAAAACAGGAACAATTTAAATTTTATAAACAATCGTTTATAATTAATCAACTATCAAGTATAAAATATCAATGATAAATCATATAAAATCGTTGTATGGACGCAAAAATACTAAATAAAAATATTGCTGAAAATCTGAGAAAAATTAGAGCAATAAAACGCATATCTCAAGATGATTTGGCAAATATATGTGATATTAGCCAGCAATATATATGTAAAATAGAAAAAGAAAAAGTTAATCCAAGTATTTTAATATTATACAAAATCGCCAATGCATTGGAAATAACAGTAAATGATTTAGTATACTAAAAAAATCCCCGCATATAGCGGGGTAAAATTTTTCTAGGAATTAGGAATAGGAAATAATTTTCTCTCTTTTATCTAAACGGAATTTGAAATCTCTCTTAATATCTCTCGTGTTTATTTAATGTTTACATATATATAAAGTATATACAAATTATATAATTTCAGGGAGGAATTATTTCGTTACAAAAATTAATAATCGTATACAAAAAAATTAAATCCTCCACCACAAATATGATATTGTTACTTTTTCATTGATAGAGCAATAGGAGATTCAACGGTGCAAATTTCCGTGTCATTCTGAACTTGATTCAGAATCTACCATAGACCCTGAAACTACAAGTCGCTTCACTTCCATGCATACAACCTCACAAGGCTCACTCCGTTACACCCGTTCAAACTTGTAAAGTTCAGAGTGACATAAGTATGAGAAGTGGGGAGAAGGTTGTAATAAATTTATGTCAAAGCAAAAGTCATATCTGCTTCAACACAAATTTTGCCGTCAACTCTGCCGATACCATGAGCTTTGCAGATAGGGCCTTTCAACTTAGTCAATTCTATTTCCATATCAAATCTGTCGCCCGGTCGTACAATATTTTTAAATCTAACACCGTCAACCCCCGCATACAAAGCCAACTTACCTTTATTTTGAGGTAAAGATAATAAAACAGGTGCAGAGCATTGTGCAAGAGCTTCTAATTGCAATACCCCCGGCATTATAGGATTACCAGGAAAATGCCCTTGGAAGAATGCTTCATTCATAGTCATATTTTTATAACCTTTAGAATATTTTCCAGGGATACATTCTGTGATTCTGTCTACCAACAAGAATGGGTATCTGTGAGGAAGCATTTCCATAATCTCTTGTATATCCATTGATATAACTTCTTCTTTAATTTCTTCTGTCATGTTCTTTCTCCTTATATTTCTATTAATTTATCTTTCAAAATTTTTGCAACTTTCACATGAACCGCATGTCCTGCTTCTTTAGCCAGAATTTGACACTTCATATTTAGGGGATTTACACCTGTTAAATACAAATCCCCGATTAAATCAAGCATTTTGTGCTTAATTTGTTCGTTTTCAGAACGCAATTCAGTCGTATAACCGCCATCATCAGTAAGTCCTACGGTATTTTCCTGCGTGACCCCTTGAGCAAACCCAAGCATTTGAAATTTTTTCAAATCTCTATAAAATCCAAAAGTTCTTGCCTCAATAATTTCATTCTTATTTTTTGGATTGTAATTAATGAACTTTCTTGTCAAATCTGGGTGATCGTAATTCACTGCATAAGAAATAAATAAGTCATCACTCGGTAAAATCACAAGACTTGTCTTACCGTTAAGATAATAAACAGGTTCACTCACTGTGTAATATTTATCCTTAGCAAAGAACGGTTTGTCAGTACCAACTGCCTTAATCGCTTCGACCCACTGCTTTGAACTTCCGTCTAGAATAGGGACTTCATCTTCTGACATGCAGATATCAACAGAATCAATTCCACAAAAAGCAAGCGCAGCGGATAAATGTTCCGTAAGCATAGCTCTAGCATTTTTTGTACCCATTACCACACAATGATCTGTTGCTAAAACATTTTCAACATCAGCAGTGAAGGAATCTTTACCTTTGACAAAATACTTTATTTGACCCGAATTTGACGGAAATAGAGTAATTTCACAAGGTTTATTCTTCATTAAACCGTTACCGGTTATTTTTATTTCTTTTTTTATACTAGTCATTTTACTTATTAATATTATCCTCAAACTCTTTTAAAAGCGGTTCATATTTTCTAAATTTTGCAATAATATCGCCAGCATCTTTCATTGTTTTGAGTTGTTTGATAAAATCTTTTCTCGGAACTGCCGGAATACCAACAATTATTGATTTCGCAGGGAATGATTTTGTAACACCTGCTTTAGCGGTAATAATTGTATCAGAACCGATTTCTATATGATCTGCAAGACCTGCTTGACCGGCAATAACAACTCTATCTCCGATTACGCAGCTTCCTGCAATACCTACTTGAGAAACAATTAAACAACCTTTACCAATTTTACAATTGTGACCAATCATAACAAGATCATCAATTTTTGTATTATCACCGACTGTAGTATTTTCAATTGTACCTCTGTCAATTGCAGTATTTGCACCGATTTCTACATTATTTCCGATAACAACAGAACCAATTGAAGGAATTTTGAATATAACTTGTTCCACATCACCTTCTTTGATTTCGCCGTCTTGTCTTGCATTTTCAATATTATTCGGGTTTTCTGTAACAAAACTAAAACCATCAGCCCCTAATGAAACACCGTTATGTAAAATTACATCATTACCGACTTGGACTCTTGCGCCTATATTAACTCCTGCATGGAAAAAGCAGTTGTTACCGATTTTTGCATCATTTCCGATAAACGAATTAGCTAAAATCTTTGTATTATCACCAATTACAGCATTTTGTGATATTACAACATTTGGACCTATTGAAACATTTTGACCTAATTTTGCACTTGGATCAACAACCGCACTTGGGTGAATGTCTTTGTTTACATAAGGCGGAACATAGAATAAATTAAGCAATTTCATCATTGCTAATCTTGGTCTTTCAACTTCAATAGTTGTGAATCCGTCAATCTGCACACCTAATGGAACAAGTGCAGCTTTAGCTTTTGACTGTGCGAGATTTGCAATTTCTTCTTCGCCTAATGCAAGAGCCAAAGTATTTTCATCACTTAATAAAGGTGGTGCAATATGAGTAATTTCAGGACTTTGAACCTTTGTTAGCATACCGCCTACAATTTGTGTAATTTCATCTACTGTAAATGATTTCATTATCTATTCTCCTTATTATTTTTATTTTCGTCATTCTGAGAGCTTTAGACTTATTCAGAGTTATATAAATATATTCTTTACTTTTTATTTATTTGCTCGATTAATCCTGTAGTTGATTTACCTTCCACAAATGATATAAATTCTACCCTAATATTATTTTTTCGCATAATATCAGCTTCAGGAAGGCTTTCCATTGTATAATCTCCACCTTTTGTATAGACATCAGGCTTAATTTCATCTAACAAATTACGCGGACTATCTTCATCAAACAGAACGACATAATCAACACAAGATAATGCACAAAGTATTTCCGCTCTATCCTGTTCATTATTAATCGGACGAGTCGGGCCTTTTATAGAACGCACTGACTTATCTGAATTCAAAAGAACTATACTATAATCCGCAAAAGATTTTGTTTTCTGTAAGTATCTGACATGCCCGACATGTAAAATGTCAAAACAACCGTTTGTAGCAACAACAGTCTTACCGCTTTTACGCAGTTTATCAACAAAATCAGCTACATTTTCCCTTCTTAGGACTTGTCCCATAAATATACCCTCTAACACGCTAATTATAATATAAATAAGGATTTAATACGATATTAATTAACAAAAAGTAATATATAGTTTATTACGTCTAATATCGGCTGCCTACATAGGTTTTAATATTAACAAATTTTTTTAAAAACTTAGGTAATTTTGCTCTTAAAACTTTTTGAGAAGCAAGATCTTGCTCTACTTTACTTACAACTTGCAATCTCTGAGTTATAAGAAGTGAAGCACGCTGAGGAGTCGGATTATTTATTACAATCGGACGAAATCCTGAAATTATTGGGGTTAAAATTAACTTATTTATATGCATATATACTTCTCACAATCTATTTTTTAAAAACAATTATTGTATTAGACTTTCTAAATACAGAATTCCAAGGAGCAAACAGAGCATATTTCGGTTCATCTAACCTGGTTGCAAAATAATTTACAATATCTGCGTATTTCAGAGCTTTTACATCATGAACTTCATAAGATGCATTTATACTCGAATCAGCCCTTAAATTTCTCAAATACTCTGCCTTTTTAGCCGCTTTTTTCAACTTATGGGCACTATTCCATACTTCGGGAGAATTATAGACTCTATCTCCAACTGTTAATTTTGTGATTATATGTCCTATTTTTGGCATACCAATACTTTCTTTCTAATACAATTCCATTTCAATAACTTTTTTACATAATCTTACGGTATTTAAAGCTGCACCGATTCTAATATTATCAGCAACACACCATAAAGATATACCGTTTTCAAATGCTAAATTTTTCCTAATTCTTCCGACAAATACAGGGTCAACACCTGAGGCATCACGAGTTGTCGGATATTCAAAACTATCAGGATTGTCAATTACGGTTAACCCAAATGAATTTTTAAGGATATTACGAACCTCATCAGGAGTAACAGGTTTAACAAACTCAATATCTACAGCTTCCGAGTGTCCGTTATAAACAGGAACACGAGCCGCCGTACAAGATATTGGCAAATCTTGAGGAAGGTGAAGAATTTTTTTCGTTTCGTTTACTACTTTCATTTCTTCTTTCGTGTAACCATTTTCGCAAAATACATCAATTTGCGGAATTACATTAAATGAAATAGGTTTTTTAAACGCATCAGGAGTAAATTCCTCATTATTTAATGTAGCTTTAGTATTCGCAGTTAATTCATTAATTGCTTTCAATCCGGCACCTGAAACTGCCTGATATGTTGAAACCAATAGTTTTTTGATTTCAAATTTTTCATGCAGCGGTTTTAATACAAGCATAAGTTGAGAAGTTGAACAATTCGGATTAGCAATTATACCTTTATGTTTTTTCAAATCTTCATCATTTACCCCTGCTATAACAAGAGGAACATCTTTTTCCATTCTGAAAGCAGATGAGTTATCTATTATAACCCCGCCTCTTTTAACAATTTCCGGAGCAAACTTTTGTGAAGTAGAACCACCGGCAGAAGCAAGCACAATATTTATCCCATCAAAACTTTCAGGTTTTGCTTCTTCTACAATATATTCTTTCCCTTGAAATTCCAACTTTGTTCCTGCGCTTTTGGCACTGGATAAAAACTTAATAGAATTAAATTCTACATTTAATTCTGTAATAATTTTTGTAATTTCACGTCCAACAACACCTGTTGCACCTAAAATCGCGATATTCGGCTTTTGTTTTGTCATAATTTATCCCTTTATCATAAAACGGGGTTAACCCTGATAGTAACTTACAGGTCAATAATACTACAACAATAATTAAATACAAAGCCCTAAATAAGATTATTGTAATGTTCCTTATAAAAGTCACCAAATCTGTCTTCTAAAATAGCTTGACGACATTGTTTCACGAAATTAAGCAAAAATCTTATATTATGAATTGACAAAAGAGTAGATGCTGTTGCCTCCTGACATTTCCAAAGATGTCTTATGTACGCTCTTGAATGATTACGGCAAGCATAACAATCACAACCCTCGACAAGAGGTAATTTATCATCTTTAAAACATTCGTTTTTAATATTACGTTTCCCTTTCCAAGTAAAAAACGAGCCATGACGTGCATTTCTTGTCGGCAAAACGCAATCAAACATGTCAACACCGGATTGTATACCGTCTAACAAATCTTCAGGAGTACCAACCCCCATTAAATAACGCGGCTTAAACTTTGGTAAAAGCGGTGCGGTCAAGGCGGTAAAATACTTTTGAACATCTTTTGGTTCACCTACACTAACCCCGCCAATTGCATAACCGACAGCATCAAAAGTTGAAATAACCCGCGCACTTTCTTTTCGTAAATCGTCAAAAAATGCACCTTGAACAATCGGGAAAAGTGCCTGTTTAGGATTTGTTTTAGCTTTAAAACATCTTTCAAGCCATCTGTGAGTCCGTTCCATTGCAGCAATCGCAGTTTCGTAATCACAAGGATAAGGAGCACATTCGTCAAATGCCATCATAATATCTGCACCAATATCCTGTTGAATTTCCATAGATATTTCAGGGGAGATAAAATGTTTTGTTCCATCTTTAGGATCACGAAATTCCACACCGTCCTCGGTAATTTTTCTCAAATGAGCAAGAGAAAAAACTTGAAATCCTCCTGAATCAGTTAATACAGGTTTATTCCAATTCATCCAGCCGTGAATCCCGCCAAAATCTCTTATGCGTTTAGTTCCTGCCCTTAAATATAAATGATATGAATTTGCCAAAATTATTTGAGCACCGGTCGCCTCAACTTGATCACAAGTTAATGATTTTACTACAGAATTTGTACCAACAGGCATAAAAATCGGAGTTTCTATTTTCCCATGCGGAGTTGTTAAAACACCTGCTCTTGCGCCTGTTTGAGCATCTTCGTGTACTAATTCATAATTAAAATAATCTTTTTCGTTCATAATTAACACCTGTTGGGGTGAAAGCCCAACTTACAAATTATCAAGCAATTATGATTGATTAAATATTTACCCCTACTCGGCATCAAGACTTTCGATAACAAGTTCTGACATACATTTACCTTCAGGGAAAAGTTCGTTTTCATTAAAGTAAATAGCGATTTCTCTTTCTGCGCTGGCAACAGAATCAGAACCGTGAACGATATTGTATTCCATAACTTGAGCAAAATCAGCCCTAATTGTTCCAACTTCGGCTTTATTTGGGTCTGTTGAACCCATCAAATGTCTTGCTCCCGCAACAGCATTATAACCTTGGATTACCATTGCAACAATCGGACCGCTTTGAATATATCTGATAAGTCTCGGATAAAACGGTTTACCTTCATGCTCTGCGTAATGTGCTCTTGCCTGTTCATCAGTAACTTGAAGCATTTTCAAACCAATTACTTTATAACCTTTTGTTTCAAATCTTTTTACAATTTCCCCTATTAACCCTCTTTGAACCCCATCAGGTTTAACTGCGATAAACGTTCTTTCTTCTGTATGCATGCTTATTCTCCTATACAATATACAATACGCTATGATTGTAACATAAAATATTTATTTTTGCTATATCACGAAATTTTTGCAAACAAAGTTTTTATTACATATAAGCCGGCAATATTACCGGTAATTTTAATTATTTAAATCAACATATTCAAAATTCGGATAATCAATTTTTCCGTCAAAATTTTTATCTGCATTTATTAACGCATTACGGAACAACTCATTCATTGGAACTTCTTTACCGTTTACCAAAATTTTTTCTTTCGGAATATTTTTTAATACTTCAAACCCCTGTTCCCCTGAGCCTATAAATGGATCTATAGCACAACTAAATTCTCTTTTTGGATTTATAGGTTCTCCCTTATCATCTAAAAGACTTTCTCCATTTATTTTAATTTGAACTATTTTGTAAGTTTTATCTTGAATATTCCCTTTGCCAAAAACCGAAATATTTCCTGAACACTGCAAAAATCTGGTATTCCCTCTATCTTTATACATTCTGTTAAGTGCGGTATTGTCAAAAACTTTTTTCAATTGTTCAACATTTATATTAATTTTTTCAATTGTTGACTGTGCACAGATAACACGCTCTATATCGTATTTTGTTATGAATTCGCTCTCATCAAGCCTTAGCGAATACATTGTAAAACCCGTTGAATGAAATGCTATATCAGTATTTCCCACTTTTTTCATATTGTCAGAAAGAAATGTCCCCAAAGAACAAGCTTCCGAATAATTCTTTTTTAGATCCAAAACCCTTTTTGCAATAGGTTCTTTTAATTTCGTTTCCTGCTCGTATTTAATTATCGGATTTTCAAATTCCGGAATATATTCCACATCTTTCAATGAAATTTCTTCAACCTTTTCAATTTTATCATCAACAACGACCTTATACATTGCTCTGGCAAATGATAACGGATAAAATATATTATTTTTATAATCAGGTTCTATTCTTGAATGTTCATGCCCGCCAATTATCAAATCAATCGGCCTGATATTTTGTGAAAAATTCTTCAAAGCCAAACTGTAACTGTACCAATGATGATTTAAAACTATGACTTTATCAAAATCTTCATCAACACTATTAATCAAATTTTCATAAATTTTTTCCTGAGGCTTCAAATCTATTCCAAATTTTTTAGCACAGGAATTACTTATACAAAAACCTGTTATTAAAATTTTTAATCCGTTTATTTTTAATATTTTGTATGGGGAAAGCCAATCCGCCAAATTTTCTGTTTTGGAATCAAAAATATTTGAACAAACAACATTTATCCCAGCTTTTTGGAAAACTTTAACAGTATTTTTTAGATACTCAAAATCAGATTTATTAAATCCAAAATCATTATTTCCAAGAGTTATAAAAATTTCAGCTTGCGGGAGAAGTTGTTTTAGTTTTAAATAAGCATTTACGGACAATTCTTTATCATAAATACCTTTGAATAAATCTCCGCAATCAAAGATTAAAAAAGGGTTTTTATTATTTTTTTCGAAATTATAAATTCCGCTTAACAGTTTACTCAAATTTCTGCTTTCCTGATGCGAATCTGTGATAGCATAAATATTTGTCTGCATAAATTTACCCCCGATATTCCTCAGGATTAAACATTTTATACTGAAGGGCCTGCATAACATGAGTCTGTTCAATATTTTGACTTCCGTCAAGATCTGCAATAGTTCGCGCAAGTTTTAAAATTCTATCATATCGCCTTCCTGACAATCCGAATTTGACAATTGCAACCTTCATCAATTCTTGAGATTTCCCATCTAATTTGCAATATTTTTTTATAAGTTCGGCATTAAGTTCGGAATTCGTAAGAATATTTTCATCTTGATAACGCTTTGTCTGAATTTTTCTTGCATTAATTACCCTTTGTCTTATTGCTGCAGAAGTTTCTTCTTCGCTATTTGAAGCCAAAAGCTCTGAAGAAGTTAAACGCGGGACATCAATTTGAATATCAATTCTATCTAATAAAGGTCCGGATAGCTTTGAAAGATATCGACTTATTTGAAACTCAGAACATGAACAATGCTTTTCCTTATCTCCTAAATATCCGCAAGGACAAGGATTCATAGCACCTAAAAGCATAAATTTTGCAGGATATTTTATAGAATGCTTTGCTCTGGATATAACAATTTCGCCATCTTCCAAAGGTTGACGCAAAACTTCAAGAACATTACGGGGAAATTCAACCATTTCGTCCATAAACAATACCCCGCGATTTGCAAGAGTAATTTCTCCCGGTTTTGGGGTGCTTCCCCCTCCAATAATACCGTTTGCAGATGCTGTATGATGAATTGCTCTAAAAGGACGGTGCATCATCAATGGTTCATCTGATGATAAAAGCCCGCAAACACTATAAATTTTTGTCAATTCTAAAGCTTCTTCAAGCTCCAGCGGCGGCAAAATTGAAGCAAAACATTTTGCCATAAGAGTTTTCCCCGAACCCGGAGTTCCTATCATCAAAATATTATGCCCGCCTGCAGCAGCAATCTCCAAAGCTCTTTTTGCTTTATGCTGACCTTTTACATCTTTAAAATCAAATGAATAATCTTGCTTAATATGCTCTGTCAAATATTTTTCAATATCTAAATTCATTTGAGGCAGTTTTTCCTGAACAAAGTGATTAACAACATCTACAAGATGATTTGCACCAAAAACATTAACCACCCCATTTAAAGCAGCCTCTTTTGCATTAATTTGAGGAACTATTACATTTTTTATTCCGGCTTCTTTTAGTCCCAAAACCAACGGCAAAACCCCGTTAACTTCACGAATTGTACCATCTAAAGATAATTCCCCAATAAAAGCATAATCCTTTACTTGTTCAGAGTTTAATACTTCTTCTTCTGTCAAAATTCCGATGGCAATAGGTAAATCAAAACTTGTACCGATTTTTTTCAAATCTGCAGGAGCAAGATTAACAACAATTTTTCGTGAAGGAAAAGTATAACCTGAATTTTTTATTGCAGATTTTACTCTATCTCTGGCTTCATTAACAGACGCGTCAGGAAGTCCGACTATTGCCATTCCCGGTAATGAATTTACTACATCTGTCTCAACAGAAACTTCATAAGCATCAATTCCGACTACTGTTGCCGTTTTTACTCTATTTACCATAACGAAAGTATATCACAACCTCTGTAATTTGTCTTTTATGTAAACCCATGCTAAAATAAAGTTACTATTGTAGGAGAGAATTTTAAAATGACTAAAGAAATTTCGGAACTTAGTAACAATATAGAATATATATATAAAGAAAATCAAAATACCCCTCGAATGGCTTTATGTTTAAATTTTTCAATAAATAAAGCAGAAAAAATTCCGGGCATTTATTCACTTATGTCCAGACTTCTTTTGCAAGGTACTAAAAAATATAATTCAGAACAACTTGCAAATGAATTTGAAAAATACGCAATAGATTTTTCGAGTGAATTATTTCCCAATTATATAAGATTAAAATTCGTTTGTCTTAATGAAGATTTTTCAAAAGCAGTTGAGTTGATAAATGAAGTTTTGACAAATTCTACATTTGATGAATTTGAGAAAGAAAGATTAAAATTAAAAGGAGAAATTACCGCAGAACTTGATTCTCCGCGAGTAAAAGCTCTTGATGCATATTATAATGAAATGTTTGAAAATCATTATTACGGCAATACAATGACAAAGGTTGCCAAAAATCTTGATTCAATTACAAAAGAAGAAGTTATTGATGCATACAAATATATTTTAAACAATAGCAAAAAAGCTCTTGCAATTGTCGGAGCTCTTAAAAAAGATGAAGTAATATCTGAAATTGAAAAAACATTTGGAAAACTTCCAAATTCTATAGATAATAATTTTGAAATAGAAAAACCTGAACTGAAAAAAGCTAAAGAAGTTACAAACATAAAATCAGATTTAAATCAGGCTCACATCATTAAAGGCTGGCAAGTTCCGTCAAATGGTGAAAAAGATTACCCTTCACTCGTATTATTAAACATAATTCTTGGTGCATGCGGATTATCTTCAAGATTATTTTTGGAATTACGCGACAAAAAAGGGCTTGCATACGTTGTAAGAAGTACCTATGAAACCTACAAACTTACAGGGAACTTCATGATTTATATTGCAACAGAACCAAATAACATCGAAATTTCTCTAAAAGGTTTTGATGAAGAAATAGAAAAAATTAAAACAATTCCTGTTTCAGAAAAAGAACTTGATGATGCAAAAAACAATCTTATAGGTAAATGTGCATTTTTAGAAGAAACAAACATTCAACAAGCATGTACTTATGCAAAATACGGTGCACTCGGACTTGGTTTTGATTTTACGGAAACAATGAAAGAACAAGCACAAAAAGTAACTCCTAATGACATTTTAGATTGTGCACAAAGACTCTTTAATGAAAAATCCGTAATTTCAATTATAAAACCGTAATTTTTACCATATAATATCATGATATGTTAACTTTTTATTAGTTATTGAGCAATAGTGTACATGTTAAGCAATTAGTCACATAAAATATAAAAAGAGCACTCAACGCAGTGAGTTAGCAACTGTACGCAAAACAATATCAGGGCAAGCATTGTCTGAGCGAAGCGAGTTTGCTTGCCTTTGGTTGAGCGTTACAGTTGGTTACGAACGGAGTTCTGTGCTCCGGTTTTGTGAAACTTTGTCCGCACAAAGTTTCCCTGTCCGGAGGACCCGTCGGAGACGGATTCTCTGCTTAACAAAATTTGTTTGATTTTTTGTAGACCGCTTTCTTTGACCGCAAAGAAAGCGGTCAGAAAGAAACTCTCGACCGACACTGCGTTCGCTAATTATTTGTAACACTCGACATTAAAGTGGACAACTCGCTTTAATGTCACCCTGAACTTGATTCAGGGTCTATTATTATTTTGACGCTCAAACAAGTCCACTTTTGTTGTTGTCTCGTGTAACAATAATTGCTCACTTCGTGGAGGTCGAACCAGATGATCTTTTTGATAAATATGTAACTAATTACTTGACATGTACATGAATGACACGGAAGATTTGAGCAGTTGAGTCTAAGAAATATTTTGCTCATAATACAAATATTGCACTGAAATAAAACTTGCCTACCATTAATTATCCTCTTACTCCGTACGGGTAATAGTTTTATTTTAATTTTTCAAAAACAATTTTTTTGAGAGGATTGTCGTGTGAAAAATAAAATTGGAGCAATTATATATTTTATTTCTCTGACTTTCCTCTCAGGTTTTAATTTCACTTACCCGGAAACTTTGTCAACCGGTATAAGAACTCAACAACAATTATCAAATCCCGAAATTATAAATTTATTCAAACAAAAACTACCCATTAGCAAAGATATAATTATTACATCTGTTCCAAGAGGGGTTATTGTCAGTATTAACAGTAATATTTTTTTCGAACAAGATAAAACCGAAATCAAAGATTGTTCAAAAAATATTTTGCTCACCATAGGAGACATAATAAAATCAATAAATAAACTCTGTATTATTGAAGGTCATGATAAAAATTCCATATCAGAAAATACAAATTCAGACTGGGAATTTTCAGTTAATCGAGCTGAAAATATCGTAAATTTTTTGATAGAAAACAACAATATAAATTCAAAAACAATCCGTGCAATAGGTTTTGGACAAATTATGCCGTTCAGTGAAACTGTTTCATTCGGAAAAAATATGAGCCGAAGAATTGACTTTGTAATTCTCAACTATCCTGAATTTGACCATATCTTACACTAAAATAACATCTAAACAATTGCTTTTTGCAAACGAGAAGAACGATTTTCGTTGAGAATATTTTTTAATTTCATAATTGATTGAGCATGAAGCTGACATACACGAGATTCAGACATTCCAAGAGTTTCTCCGATTTCTTTCATTGTCATGTTTTCTTGATAATACAAAACCATCAAAACTCTTTCTCTTTCAGGAAGCCTTTGGAGAGCTCTTTGCAAATCAGTTTTGACATTTTTTTCTTCCATTCTCTCATGAGGTGTCAATTTGTTTGTATCTTCAATCGTATCAATAACTTCCATGCTATCATCAGATGAACCGCGTTTGTCATAAATCGAAGTAACAACAACATCTTCAGACATTATCTGATTAACCTTTTCAACGTCCATATCAAGATAAGTTGCAATTTCCGTTGTTGTAGGCATTCGACCCAATTCCTGTTTTAGATACTCGGTTGCTTGTTTAATATCTTTAATTTTTTTCCTTACGCTTCTTGGTAAGAAATCTTGAGAACGAATTCTATCTAAGATAGCACCGCGAATTCTGATAAGGGCATAAGTTTCAAATCTTGTATTTTTTTGAGGAGAAAAACGCTCAATAGCATTGATTAGGCCTTCAACACCATATCCCGCAATATCCTCAATAGAAATAGTCGCCGGCAGAGTAACTTTTACACGTCCGACAACATATCGTACAAGATAAATGTATTGCACAATTAATTTATCTCTTGAAGATTTATCAGACTTATCAGCAAGATATTTCTCCCAAAGCTCGACCAATTCAGCTTCCGGTAAACGTTTTATACTGTTATAAGAAGAAAAATCAAAGCCTTGTTCCATTAACCTCTACCCAATTCTTTTCTCTTACATAATTATTCTATAATATTTAGAAATTTAAACATCATTTAAAAAGATGATACAAATTTAAGTTACTAAATCTTTTTGAGGATATGTAACAAAACGTAAAAAATTTTTCTTTATATATAAATTTCCTTCACAACTTAACCGATATAGTTATTAAAACCTTGAGGACAATATGGATTTTTCTTTTTACGATAGTAACAAGAATATAAAAAAGCTTGACATTAGTGCCGGTATGAAATGGAGTGATGTCAAAAAACAAACTGATAATCAAAATCTGCAATCAATATTTGATAAGGCTGATGCGAATCATGACGGAGAAATTTCTGCAGGAGAAGCAAGATTACTGAATGATTTACTTAAAATCGGAGATACTCAAACTTCAAAAGCCAACAAAGATAATATTGCAGATGATGCAGAATTGGCAGAAGTTAAACAATTGCTTGAAAACAAAGAAAAATCACGAATTGTTGATTCTAAAGATAAAAAACTTCCTGATAATTATTCTTACATTGATATAAATTCTTACGGAAAAGATTCATACGGTACAACAAAATACAATGTTGACTTTTCTCGAGTAAATGTCAATGATTTAGAATCCGGTAAATATTACATGGACACAGAACAATATAAATATGCAAGTAACGGTTCCATGAATGAATATGTAAGGCCACTGAAAATTCAAGATAAATCAGAGCCTAAAAAAGAAGCTTGGTCGGAAGGAGTTGACAGAAGAATAACAACAATAAAAGTTGCAGATTTTTATGATGATAGCTTACAATTGTCAAACGAAGACAGAGCTAATTTATCACAACTTCATGGCGAACTCTGGCAAATTGGTCAAGAAATGGGGTTCAGTGTTGAAACAGTCCATTCAAGCGGACGTTGGGTTGAGGACTACAGTATCAGACGTGCTGACGGAAAAGTTTACCTCCAAAGTAAAGATAAATACGATTTTGTTTCAAATAAAAAAGCTGATGATATAACAAGCCGAAGGAGTTCTATTTCTATAACAAAACAAGGTTCTGCAGCACAAAACGGTAAAACTGTTGAATACGCAAAAACCGTAGCAGAAGAAGACAAAGTTTACGGCAAAAGTTATCTTGAAGGCGGGAATGTACTCAATACCTGCAAAGCAGACGGAACTCCGTCAGCCGTAATCGGTTCTGAATCAATAGATTATACGCTTGCAGCAATGGGACTTGAAAATACTCCCGAAGATGTGGAAACTGCCAAAAAGACAATTGCACAAGATTTAGGTCTAAAACCCGAAGATGTTACATATATTCCACAATATGACTTCCATATTGATATGTCATACAGACCGCTTCATAACGGAGAAATTGCAGTACCCGATTACGACAAAGGGATAGAACTTTTACGTAATACTAATATTAAAAATATGGACGACAAAACTAAACAAGATATGATTGCAAAACTTGAAGCTTTGAAAGAAAAAACAGACCCGATAACAAAAGAAGCTGAAGAAAATTTAACCAAAGACGGCTATAAAGTTGTTAAAATGCCATGCTTCTCAATTCCTGATGATGATAAAGATGCACCAAAAATTAATTTTATGAACGGAGTTGCAGGTACCGGCAAGAAAGGAAAAACTTTCTACATAACTAACAAATCCCGCTATCCTGAATTAAACGAAGCAATAACCCCGTATTTTAAAAAAGCCGGTATTAAGAATGTATTCTTTGTTTCAACGGAAAACCAACTCAAAAAAGAAGGCGGTATTGACTGCTTAACCCAAGAATATTAACAAAATCTGTTTATAAATTAAAATCCAACAATTCACATAAACGCATATCAAAAGCTTTTGATATCTGTAAAAGATTTGTATACCGGATATCAGTTTTGCCTGTTTCGACATTACTTAATCCATGAACAGACAAACTTGAGAGCTCTGCAAGTTCTTCTTGACTAAGATTACGTCTAATTCTCTCAAATTTAATCTTTTGCCCCAACTTAACCAGGTCTATGTTCATAGTGTCATTCTAACTGCTTGACATAATTATATAAATTCATTATACTGAATACAAAATAATTATAATGAAAGTTGGGGCAATAGAATGAACACGAAAACAAGAATTAAGACAAGTAAAGCAAAAAAGGCTTTCACACTGGCGGAGGTTCTTATTACGATTGGCGTAATCGGCGTTGTTGCGGCATTAACAATACCGGCATTGATAACAAATATAAATTCACGCCGTTACAAGAGCGGACTCAAAAAAACTATTTCAACACTAAATCAGGCAGTAAGAATGTCACAAGCAAAATATGATTTTAATTTTGCAGACCTTGATAACCCGTTTGCAGAAGGAATGGAAGAATGTTCAAAACAAAATCCGGAGAATGTAAAAACCATATGTTCATTATTTAACGGGACATTGAGCGGAATAACATATCTGGGAAATGTCGAAGAAAACGCAACCCTTAAATCTGTTTACAAAGAAGCATTTGAAGAAATAGCTGAAGAAATAAAAGATTTATATGCTTGGCAATTATCTGACGGAGCCATACTTTTTATAGAAAAAACATTAGGAGATGATTGGTACAGTGGTCACTTTCACTCTCCTGAGAACTATCATGGCTACGAAGATGTAATCTGGGGATATATTGATTTAAACGGCATAAGTAAACCTAATAAATATACAAGATGTTCTGATAATAATGATTTTGGATTTGAGGAAGGCGGAAAAGAAAATTCTTGCGTAGTAAAAAATAAAGATATAAATGACATTTATGGAATTTTTATTTACGATTCAACTGTAGAAGCAAAAGATAATGCAACCGCTTATGTTTTGAATATGTAAAATCTCAAACAGTTTAAAAAATTTAGGGAAAGCTTAAGGCGATTTAATTTCAAAACTTACCAAAATACTTTTGGAAGAGGTAAAATCAAAAAGTCAAAAGAATTAAAAAATACTGTTGTTTTTTAAATTTTATCTATTTTTTGTAATTTTTCTAATCCTGATACAAAATAAATAGTTTGTTCAATATTTTCAGCGTTGAGTGTTGTTTTTGTTGCTAAAAATTCTCTAAACTCCTGTTCAAAAGTTTTTTCATCTTTTTCTATATGAGTTGGGTCTGATAATATATCTGCTAATACAAATAACTCATTATTAAATTTTAGGGCATTACTAAGTTGTTTAATAGTCAACGCTTTAGGAAAGTTTGCCATTTTTCCGTTTTCAAGTTTAGTAATGAGTGCCGCACTAACATTAGACATTTTTTCAACATCTCTAAGACTTAAATTGAGTGCTTGACGTCTGCCCTTTAGCACTATTCCAAATTTAATAAGTTGTTCTTGTTTATCCATATACCCTCTATATTTAATTTACAATAATTAATAATAAATGTCAATAACCGTTGACAAATATATAAAATGATAATATATTATATTTATCAACAGACATTTATAAATACATACTAACCTAAGGAGAAATATAAAATGTCAAATTTAAAAAATTTTTTCAACAAAATTTCAAACAACAACAGAATATTTACTGCGGAAGACATTGGTGAAATGTCAGGTAATGAATATCAACTAAATGAAAAAGCAATTTTTCATCAATTACAAAATTTAGGAGTTCCAAAGCGAAATCAACTAAATGGAAATCCTGATGTTATTTATGTTAATTCATATACTAAAGCTGATGGTACAGAGGTGAAAGCACACTATCGCTCAAAAAATGGTAGTTCAATGACCGGTGCTGCTGCTAATTTATCGGGTGTAGATAAAGAATTTGATAGACCACTAAATATTCAAGTAAAAAACTATGACACTCGTATACCAAATTTGCCTAATTACTCTTACTACAATGATTTGAATACAAAATTGGAACAAGAAGTAGGTGATTTCTTGAGAGCAAATACAAATTCTCCTCAGTTGTATTCAAATGACATTCGACATCAATATGTAAGTGCTCTTTATGCTCGAAATTTAGGACAAGAACAAGCAAAGTGGTTAGGCGATTTAAATGAAAAACTCCACTTTAACAATACCGGAAGTGGTACTTATGATACTGCTTTAGATCAATTAAATAACGAAATTGGCAGACAGTATGCCCAAAAATATCCAAACGCGACTAAAGAACAACTTTTGCAAATTTTATTGAATGACTGGCAAAAAAATTCTAATTATACCAGAAATAAGCTAAAAAGAAGATAGATTAATGTTTTAATTTCTTGTACAATATAAACATTATTATGGCAATAATTATAACAAATAATATATCTGAAACACTAGAAAAAATACGAGTAAAATCGGTTATAGCAACATAATCGATTTTATCCGTCAAGCTACAATGTATATTAAAAATAATATGTTTAAATAATGCAGATATGATATAAAGAATTATATAGAATAATATCGATAACAAACCTTTGCATAAAGGTTGTATTTTTAGTGTTAAATAGAATAAAAGAGTTGGAATTACTAGTATAATTACTATCATAATAATTATAAGATATAACAATTTTATAAAAAATACAAATGTGATAAAATATCTCAATATGTCAAAAGTTGATAAAAATACATCAAAATAAAATTGTGAAGCAACACAAGAAATGGGAATTGTAGGAGAAAAATCAGCAGAATTTTTGAGTAATCAAAAAGAAAAATTTGACCAATGGCATAATATGTATGCAAAATCACATAAAGTAACAGTTGAAGAAGCTATAGCCGACTCTGAAAGAGATCAAGTTGCTAATGGACTAGGTAGAGAACGAGGGCGTAAATATCCTTATTGCGATTGTTCAATTCTTATGCACGACTTATTACCGGATTATAAAAAATGATAATTATATTAATGGATTCATAAGAGAGCTAATTAGACAAGTTGTAATTAATCCAAAAAATAATATTGATAAGAAATTTAATAATATAATTACCCAATCTTTTAGTATTTTATTTTTGGAAGTTATTTTAATACTTAAAACAATAATTTGTGTAACAATACAAATTGGCAATATAAACAAAACGATTATATTTACAATATAATTAGATATTTTAAACAAATCGTTTATATGAATTATTGGTATTCCTACTGTTAATACAAATATTATTACTATATTTATTAACATTATTATTAACGATACAAAAAAACATTTATCTATCTTGTCTAACATACTAATATTGTAACATAAATAAACACTTTTCTTATAAATTTAACAAAGCAAAAGCCCTGACAACTCCACCGAAGTGGTACATCAACCAGGTCTATACACTTATAGTATAAACAATTTTTAAAATTTTTCTCTAAATTTTCATAAATAAAAATATCTTTAAATTTAAGCAATTTAAAAACCGCCCACTGTGGCGGTTTTTAAAAATTCAATCTTCATGTGTTCTCACATTTGTTGAAAAAATCCGGAAACGCAAGGATTTGTCTTGCTGCGCCGCGCATTAGACGGCTTGCGTGCTTGCTAAATTTACCTTTCGGACAGATTGTTGTAGCATTAGTTTTTGTGCAGATTTCGCTGAACCCTAATTAAGTTTCAAATCCTACCGGCATATTATATTAAAACCGAGTAAGACATAAGTCTACTCGGTTTTAATTCGGAAACGCAGGGATTTGAACCCTGGGTGCAGGTAACCCCACACAACACCTTAGCAGGGTGCCGCCTTAAGCCACTCGGCCACGTTTCCATTCGGCAATTTTATATTAACATAAAAAACTTTTTTTGCAAACAGATTTTTTATTGTATAATATGATTAAAGAGGTGTTTTATGATTGAAATGAAAGTTATGGGTATTGCACTTGATACAAGAACAGGTTCTCCGATTGTTGTTTTGCACGATAAACAAAATCGCCGAGCTTTACCAATTTGGATTGGCTCTGCTGAAGCTAGTTCTATTATCAGAAAGATTGAAAATCTTTCCGTAACTCGACCTATGACTCATGACCTCATTCTTAGCATAATCGATAAAACCGGTTATAAAATTACTAAAGTTGAAATTAATGACGTTGAAAAAGAAACATATTTTGCAACAATTTTCTTGGAAGACAAAGATGGAAAAGAAATTGAAATAGATTCCCGTCCGTCTGATGCCATTGCTGTTGCAATCAGAATTGATGCCCCAATTTATGTAACACCAAACGTACTTTCAAACGGTTCCGTATCAACTGATAGTGCCAAAGATGCACAAGAAGCCGAAGAATTTAAAAACTTTGTCCAAAGTATTAAACCTTCTGATTTTGCAAAACTTATGAAAGATTCAGATCACCACGAAAGCGACCAGTAGGGAATTTATAAGTTCTTAAAGCTTGGCTCTAAATTCGTACAAAATTAGTAATTTGTTTACTTCTCAAGAGATAACAAAAATAAAGCCATTACTGCTAAATGTACGACTTAAAATCTACTATGTCTTATTTTGTAGTATTTAAAACATATTCTGCAGCATTTGTGGCAGGTGCAACTGTAGAATTGTACAATACCACTGGATAAACATCTGTTATATCTGAATTTTTAATAATACATGGTTTATCAAGATCGAAAGATGTTTCGCCATTGCTACAAGCAATTTCTTTGTTTGGTCCAGATCTCCCATTTACATCTATGATTCCTATACAATTTTTAGAAGTTACATAATTAGAAATTTGAGAAGATTTTGATACACCTATGTCTAATGAACATGATGATCTATTTCCCAAAAGTCCTAAATACGCACCATCAGGTAATGCATATATCCAAAATGAAAAATTGGTAATATCTCCAAATGCTGAGGATTTAACAAAATGTGCTTCATCAAAAACATTATAGGATTTCCAATGTTCGGAAGTTTCTTTTCCGCTTTCATTGTTTTCATATACCTCTATTCTTGTATAACTTCCTTTTATGTTACCATTTAATAAAGCACAAATACTCTTTTTTGTTTCAGGATTATCACTGTTTGTTTTATCACCTAAATAGCAAGTATCACTTAAATCGGAAAAATCCCAATCATAATTTGCTTTATTCATTCTAACACCTTGATTGAATACAGATAAAGTCTTTTTGAATTGACTTCTGAATTGGTGACTTTTTGTGTTTGCACTTAATATCGGGATAGTTAATGCTGCAACAACCCCGATTATACCAATGGTTATTAGCACCTCTGCAAGAGTAAACCCCGCGAAGCGCAGCAATCGTGGAGTCCTTACAAAGTTAGTAGTATCCAACGTAAATGTTTTTTTATTCATTATTTTCTCCTAGTTTTACAACATGAGAATATCAAATATTTTAAAAGGTGTCAAGTTTTACGATTTTTATAAATTAAATTCGTAATATAGGTTCGTTTTTCGCAACAAAAATTGAATTGAAAATAGTAAGGAGTGCAATGAATAACGAAAATAAATTAGGGAAAAGAATAAAATTATTAAGAAAATCTATGGGGTTAACTCAAGAACAGTTAGCTGAAAAAATTGATATTGATTATAAATATCTGTCTAAAATTGAAAACGGATTACATTGTCCTTCCTATAAAACTCTTTTAAAAATCTCAACAATACTTGACACTAGTCTTGGAGAATTAAATGATGTTTTCGCAACAATTGACGAAAATAAAAGTCCGGAATTCCTAAAAGCATTGAAAATTTTAGAATCTGCCGCTGATTCTGATGAAGAAGCTTACTATCTTGATGTTCTTGAACTTGCACAGAAAGGTTTGAAGCTAAGAAAAAAATAAAATTATTAAAATTGTAACAAAATCTCTCCGACTCGAAATTCGCCCCGCAAAAAATTGTTTATATTAATAATAAGAGAGATTATATTATGTTTAATGCTATTGATGAAGTTCAAAGACAATATATGTATACGGTTCAACCCGTAAAACTCTTTGAAACCAACAAATCAAAAGATACACAACAATATTCATTTGATTTTATCAGTCAAATGAATAAAAACGGTAATAATCCGTTTCACCCTGATATTTCTAACTCCGAAAAAGGTAATAAGCTAGATTTTCTTGGTTAACAAGTCCAAACTTTGTTCGGAGTAACATAATCAGCCCAGAAAGGTGTACCGTCTGAGTATTTAGTTTGAACGATATCTTCAACCTTTGGAGGTCTTTCATAAGGAATTGAAGTATATCCGGCAGATTTATATGAATAAACAGAAGAACTACCTTCAACGGAAGTAGCACCTTCTGTTGATAGTGTTTGTGACACCCCGGGTATATATGCAAATAAACCTTGTCCAAATTGTACTGTCATATTTGTCCCCAATTTCCCTTACATTAATATAAAGGATTTTTTTGGGAAAAAATTGCCTAAATAATTAAAAATTATTAAAAAATATTACAATAGGAAAAAGTTATTACTATAATTTGGCTTAAAAACCTGACGGTTAAAATTTAATTTTGGCACTTCATAGTAAGAATATCTGTCTTTTTTGTCTTTAAAACGAGTCAGACCGACTGCGGGGACTTCATCTTTGAAAAAAAATTTTAATAATTCCATAAATTACCCTATCCTTCTTTTTTATTGTATAATTTATTTAATGAAGGATTAAGAAAAGTCAAAAAGGAGATAAAAAATGGCAGAAAAAGTTACAAAAGAAATGAATATTTTAGAAATCGCACAAAAATATCCTGAAAGCATTGAAGTATTCCACAAATACGGATTAGGTTGTTTGGGTTGTGCAGCAGCAAGATTTGAAAATCTTGAAGCAGGAGCAAAAGTTCATGGCTACGATCCTGATGCAATGGTAGCAGATATCAATGCACTAATTGCTTCTGCTGAATAAGGAAAATATGAATTATGTCAACAAAAGATGAGCGATTAGTACTTTTAGGACAACAAATAAAAAAAATAAGAAAATCGAAAAAAGTTTCTCAACTTAATTTATCAATAAAACTGGGGATTACCAGAGAACATTTGTCCAAGTTGGAAAGAGGTGTAACTTATCCTAGCGTTAAGATATTATTCGCAATTGTTGATTTACTGAATATTAAATTTAAGGATTTAATTAATTTTTAAAACACCGGCTAAATCTTAGCCGGTGTTCTTTTTATATTATTCGGTTTTACTTTTTGATTATCTTATACTTTTACCCAAAAAACCTGCCATAGAAGGAGTTTGAGAATGAGCCGCATTTAAGCTGCTTGCTCTGTTAGCTTCTTTTTGTTTTTCGGCTTCCATATCTTCTTTAGTTTTACGAGCTGTCATTTTTTCACAAGCACTTGCAAGCCAGATAATAAGACCGGGAATTAATAGTATTGTTGAAACAAATCCAAACGTACTGTTACAAGTCTTGGCTTTTCTTAATAAGCCGTTATCTGTTTTGAACAATTCATAGAATTTATTAATAAGTGTCTTATCAGCTGCAGCATTAGCTGATTTCAAAGCTTCTTTAATTTCGCCAGCAGTTGCATCTGCATATGATTTACCACTTGAATACTTTTTCAAGATTTCTTCAACGGAAGCTTTGATATCCTTATCCATTGTAAATGCTTTTTTAATATTACCGCCGCTTTCTTCAATGAATTGAATGAAGCCGTTTACTCCGCCTTTATACTGATCAATGTTAGTATATTTATTGTTTAATTGTTTTGATGACAAGACACTATGATGAGTATCTGCAGGATTCAAATAATCTATAATTTTTTGGAATACATTTCTGTTTTCCATATCTTTCTTATTCAAAGCAAGACCTGTTATTTTTGTAAATCCGTCAGAGAATAATCTTGCAAGAGCTTTTGCTCCGAACAACAATGCAGTAAAGCTTGTCATATCACGCAATACAATTTCTCCGTAATCATATTTATCTTCTGCTTGAACTAATCTTGGCGGAATACAGAAGCCATATAACAATACAGGCATTGCCAAACCTGACATTACTGGCCCATTTAATTCAAAAATATCTGATACTGTTTTCAATTTTGCATGAGAGAATGTTTTTTCTCCGGCTTTTTCTATCATGCTTGCCATGCCTGTAAATGGAACATCTTTTCCTGTAGTATCTTTTTGAACCTGAGTATTATTTGCATTTTTAGGTTGAACTTTTGATTTTTGATTATTTTTATCAGCAACCGTACCTTTTAATGCAGGATTACCTTCAAGTCCCATATTGTACAATTTTGGAATTTGAGTATAGAACAACGCTACAGTACCAAATATACCCAAGTTTGAAAGTATTCTTGTACCCATTCTGTGATTTGTAAAACGTTTTACTACATTTTCTACATTTTCAGCACTCAAATTGTCTTTCAAAGCTTTTCTTGTGCTTTTTATAGCATCATCAAAATAATCGCTTAACGCAGCACCTAATTCGCTAATACTTCCGCCTTTTCTGCCTTGAGATGTTGAAATTTCCACAGACATTTCATTGACAGTTCCGCCGATAATGTTCTTTTTCATATTCATGAACATATCTTCTACGCTGCCACCAAGTTCTTGCAATTTTTGAGCACGAGCTTTTCTGTTAAAGAAGCCTTGATATTGTTTTTCTTTAAGAACTTCTTCTACTTCAAGTTGTCTTTGAGTCAACTTTTCTGCTAATTCGGTTACTTTTTCTGCAGATAATCTTTCTGCTTCAGGTAATTTTGAATTAATACTTTGTTCAACTACATTTTCGTAAACAGATTTATAGAATGAATTTCTGCTTAAATTTGTACCGTTTGCAATATCGTTTACATTTTCTTGAGCAAACTTGGTGAACGGTTCTTTAAATCCGTTCAGGTAATTCAATTTAACATTATTACCTGCACCTGCATATTTTTTAATTACAGAAAGCATGGCTAACGGAATTAAAAATGCACTCGGACCTGTAATAATTTCACGTAAAAATTCTTTTCTCGCTAACTGCCAGTTTAATTCTCGTTTCTGCTTTCCGTTTTCGTCTAAGACAGGGTTTCCGTTTTCATCTGTTTTCTCAGAACCTCTAAATAAACCCTTACCAACACGAGGAACAATAAAACCTAAGCCGTCTTGAATAATGAATGATGCAGCGTAACCACCCGCTTCAATAAAATCCATTGTAGCTACAATAGGATTGAATGCTAAACCACCCTGAAAAGATACAGTATCTTTTGGTATACTCATATTAGGTGTATACGCAACATTCACTGATTGGGGTTGTGTATTATTTATATTTATTTTCTTAGCATTATTATTTTCTATGCTTGGTATTATCGGTTTTACTGACATATTCCCTACTAATTTTTAAACCTTCTATATATGTTAGAAAAAATCACAACTCACAATAATTGCCATTTTTTCGGGTAATGTTTCAAAACTTTAACATTTTTGTACACTAAATTTCAAAACAAGTGTACTTATTATACTTAATCCAAAATCTTTTTGCAAGTAATTTACTACAATTATAACAATTCTGTAACAATTGACTATTTATAATGTCTCAACTAACATCAATTTTATGAAAGTTAATGTAATAGGTGCGGGTTTAGCGGGTTCAGAAGCCAGTTTACAACTGGCAAAAAGAGGTTTTGAAGTAAATCTTTATGAAATGCGCCCAAATGTTGAAACCGGTGCACACACAACTCAGGATTGTGCAGAATTTGTATGTTCAAACAGTCTGGGCTCATACGATATTACAAACGGAAGCGGGCTTTTAAAGCATGAAATGGAAATCTTAGGCGGTGAACTTATCGAAATTGCAAAAACATGCCAAGTTCCCGCAGGAGGAGCTCTTGCAATAGATAGGCATGCTTTTTCTCAAATAGTTACCAAAAAAATTGAACAAAATCCCAATATCAATCTGATAAGAGAAGAAGTAACCGAAATTCCGCAAACTCCGGCAATAATAGCCTCAGGACCTTTAACCAGTTCCAAATTTGCCGATGCAATAAAAGTGTTCACAAAAAGCGAATACCTACATTTTTTTGATGCAATCGCGCCAATCGTAGAAAAAGACAGTATAAATTTTGATATAGCATTTTTGGCAAGCAGATACGATAAAGGAGAAGCTTCGTACATTAATTGTCCGATGAACAAAGAACAATATGAAAAATTCTACAATATATTAATAAATGCTCCCAAAATTGAACGCCATGACTTTGAAAAAGGTGCAAAATTTTTTGAAAGCTGCCTGCCTATTGAAGTTTTAGCTTCTCGCGGGGTCGATACACTTCGTTTTGGCCCAATGAAACCCGTTGGCTTAATAGACAAACGAACAGGAGAAAAGAATTACGCAGTAGTACAACTAAGACAGGACAATTCGGCAAAAACTTTATATAATCTTGTTGGTTTCCAAACAAACCTAAAATGGGGAGCCCAAAAAGAACTTCTTCAATCAATTCCGGGACTTGAAGATTGTAATATAGTTCGATACGGCGTTATGCACAGAAATACATTTATAAATTCCCCAACATTGTTAAATCCGACACTTCAAACAAAAGAACGCCAAGATTTGTTCTTTGCAGGTCAAATAACAGGAACCGAAGGCTATACAGAATCAATTGCATCAGGACTTTTAGCAGGAATAAATATGGCAAAATTTTTGAACAATGAACCCCTGCTTGAACTACCAAAAGAAACTATGCTTGGAGCATTAACACATTATATTACAAATCCTGAGCACGAAAATTTCCAACCGATAAATTCTAACTGGGGAATTGTTCCGCCCGTTGAACTTCCTAAAAAAGAACGTAAAAATAAAAAACTTAAAGGGCAGATTATGGCAGATAGAGCAATATTAGCCCTTAGAAATATACATCTGTAAATAATTACCAAGGGTAATCTTTTTCAATTTTCCACCCGGCCCTGCGGATTTTTTCGGCGCAATAATACCCCTTCTCCTGACATTCTTGCTCTATTTCTTCATTTATTAAAGTGTCGCCAATAGGTCTTACTCCCAATCCATCTTCTATGCGTTTGAGTATAAATACATCTCTGCCAAACTTATTAGGTAATTCTCCTCCATTTATATCAAGCCAAATCATATCAGAAGGAATATTAATACCCTCATTATTAGATGCACCAATAAATATTATGAATAATAACCCATCTGCTGTATAAAAAGTTGTTCTATACCGATTTATAATATTAGTACCAAAATTACGACCATTAGCTTGCTTAAACGGTTGATTAGATTTATAACCACAAGTTGAATATAAATCACAGTAAGTGACAACCTTTAAATACGGCTGCCAATATTGTTTGAAATATACTTCAGCACCCATATTAAATGCACTGTCAGGTTCACCCTGTTCATCAAATGATAATTTATAAGCCTGATTTATTACAGAAATTCCTTTCTGTAATTTAGTAACAGTTGCTCGTTTTTGGTTTTCTTGGATTAAGCTTGGAATAGTCAATGCACTGACTACTCCGATTATGCCGATTGTTATGAGAGTCTCTGCGAGGGTGAAAGCGGCTCTACCCTACGGGAAGCACCCCACCTTGCCTGCGACTCGCTATCGCTCCCTGCACGCAGTCTCGCAAAACTCGTTCCTCGTTTGCTCGAACTTGTGTCCCCCATTGGGGAGGAACAATATTTACCACTGTCACTTCCTCTTTTAAATAAACTCATACTGTCTCCTTTTATAACTTATAACTTATATATTATATCTTATAGCACAATACAAGTTATAAGTCAAAGTTTATAAAATTATAACTATGGATAAAAAGGAACTTCTAAAAAAATTCGGTAAAAATTTGAAAATTGAAAGAATTAAAAAAGATTTAACCCAAGAACAACTTGCCGAAAAATTAAATGTCAGCCAAAACTATATTGCCTGCATAGAAACAGGAAAACAAAACATGTCATTAGGTAAAATTCTTAAACTCGCAAATACCCTGAATATTAATATTGAAAAACTATTGGATTTTTCCGATAATTAAGTTATTTTGTTACAAATTTGTATATCGTGATATAATAAAGCTATGAAAAAGTTTATACTGTCTCTTATTTTATGCCTTACCGTATGCTCCGGCATGCCTGCTGTTTCAAATGAAATTGAAGAAGATTATTTGGATATTGCAGCAGATTTTTGTCTTATAGGTGATTATAATTCCGCTATGTCATATTTGGATAAAATTCTCAATATAAATCCAAATAATAAACACGCAGCAGATTTAAAAAAAGGTTTGTCACATTTGATTGCGCAGGATAAAAAGACTTTCGTAACCGGGATAAATCCTCTTGTAAAACAAGCCCAAGAATATAAACGCGAAGGTAATGAACGTATGGAATACACTGCGTTGATTAACGGTACAAAATCCGAAAATGCATATATTGCTTATTATTATCTTGGAAATTTTTACAGGAATCAGAATAATTATTTAAAAGCTCTTGATGCGTATAACGGCGCATTATCTGCAAAACCCGATTTCTCTCCGGCTTATCTGGCTTCAGCAATTACTTTACTGGACGCAGGTAAGTATGAATCTGCAATAAATCCAATAGATAAATATTTGACATTCGCACCTGATGATGATTTGGCATATACAATCAGAGCTCGTGCGAAATTTCAAATAGGCATGTATGAAGAAGCTAAAGTTGATATTGATAAAGCTATTGAATTTAATAATTGTCCTGAATATAGGTTTGAAAAGGGGAAAATTCTCTACAAATTAGAAAATTATGAAGAAGCTAAAGAACTGTTTACAAAACTTCTTCCTGAAATACAAACTTCAAAAATATATGAATACCTTGCATACTGCGATATTGAAATGAAAAATTATATTAACGCGCTTGATAATCTTAATAAAGCTCTCATACTCTCTGATGATGACGAATACTTGGAAAACAAATATAATGAAATAAGAGCAATTTTGGAAAGTGATAAAAATGAATAAAAACAGGAATTACAAACGCTCAAAAAAAGAAAAAAAAGAAGGATTTTTTACAAAGTTTATTAATACAACCATAACTCTATGCCTTACTTTTGGAATGTTATGGGGATTACAGGCCTGTTCCGGAGGTACGACAAGTGCAAGTTTGAAATTTGCACAGGTTAGTGATGTTCATTTTCTTGAAAACGGCTCAAATACAACATTTAAAATGACCGGAGAATCTCCAAGATTACTTGATGATGCAATTAATCAAATAAATGAACAGAAAGATATTGATTTTGTAATGTTTACAGGAGATTTAATAGATAAATCCTTTGAAAAAGAACTTAAAGCTGTTCTTCCTCATTTGGATAGGCTTAATACTCCATGGTATTTCGCTTTTGGCAATCATGACAGATGCGTTGGAGGATATTTAACTACTCTTGTATATCTTGAAATGCTTAGAAATTCCAATAATAATTTCACATTCAAAAAGCCGTATTATTCATTTATACCAAAGAAAAATTACAAAGTTATAGTAATTGATGACATCATAACAGACAAAATAACCTCAAACGGTTATATTGATGAAGAACAACTTAAATGGTTAAAAAAAGAACTTGACAGTTCAAAAAGAGATACTGTATTGATTTTTATGCATGTTCCTGTCATTGAACCTTTTGCAAGTCCTAATCATAAATTAAAAAATGCGTATGAAATGAAAGAATTATTGGAAAGTTACAAAAATCCAATCGGAGTTTTTCAAGGGCACTATCATGCCGCAAAAATCACTCAGCACGATAATATTTTGTATGTAAATTCACCGGCACTTGTATCATATCCAAACGCTTTTAGAATAGTTAACGTTACAAATTACAAGGATAAAGTCGTATTTGATTTTGATTGGAGAGAAACAAGAGAAACTACTATTCAAAAAATGGCAAAAATGCTTGTATTTGGAACAACAATTTATGCCGGCGAAGATAAAGATCAACATGGAACATACGAAATTAAAAAATAAATTATTGAGGAATTAAAATGAGCGAATTTAAAGTAAAATTCACAGGAGTAAGAGGAAGCTTCCCGATAGCTGACAAAAATTTTCTGAAATTTGGCGGAAATACTTCTTGTGTTGAAGTAAATGTCGGAGGGCATCTGATAATACTTGATGCCGGCACAGGTATCGTAAAAATAGGTGATGAACTTATGGAAAACCACATAGCTTCATCAATTAATATTGATGAACGAAAACCAATTTGTGCAACAATTCTAATTTCTCACATTCATCAGGATCATTTGATGGGCCTAACTTTCTTTAAACCGCTTCATTTAAAATCGTCTAAATTAATGCTTTTTGGCTCAACAAACACTGAAACAAATCTTTCAAAAAGTTTATCTGAACTGATTTTTGGTAAAACTTTCCCGCTGGATTTAGGAGATATTGCTTGCAAACTTGATATTTGCGACATAAAAGATAATCAAGCAATTCTTATAAAACCAAATCAGAAACCTGAATTACTTGATATTAATAATATAGCTCAAGATAAAGATGATATTTTGATAACGTTCTACAAATCTTATGTACACCCGCAAGATGGTGTTATGATATATAAGATTTCATATAAAAATAAATCACTCGTTTTTGCAACAGATAAAGAATGTTATATGGGCGGAGATAAAAAATTTATAAATTTTGCAAAAAATTGCGATTTACTAATCCATGATGCACAGTACACCCAAGAAGATTATCTGAGTCCGTATTCTTCAAAACAAGGATTTGGACATTCAACTTATGATATGGCAATTGAAGTTATGAAACAAACAAATGCAAAAAAACTTTTATTCTTCCATTATGACCCGTCTTATGATGATACAAAACTCGAAAGAATAAAAGAACATTACACGTCTGACAATGAAAATATTCAAATGGCATACGAAGGTCTTGAAATTGATTTACTGTAAATAATAATTAAAAACAGATACGATGAAAAACTTATTTGCATTACTAATAATATTTTTTACATCTTTACCTGCATTCTGTGCAGGCGGAACTTCTGTTACTTATGTCATTGACCCTGAAAAAAATGCTTTTGAACATAACAATCTTGGAATTATGTATGTCGAAGAAAAATGCTACTATGCCGCAATTCAAGAATTTAAAATGGCAATAAGTTTAAACCCCCGAACCCAGGCAACCGCAGTATATTTCAATAATTTGGGTAAAGTTTATATGACAATAGGTTATCCTAATCTCGCACTCGATTGCTTCAAAAATGCCATTATTCAATATAACTTGAGTTTGGAATATTACCAAAATCTTGTACAATGCTACAAAGCTTTGGGACAAATAAACAGCCAACTTGCAAATTATAAAAAACAAAACAAAACCCCGCTTGATAAAATTATGCTCGGATTATTATATGAACAAACAGGAGATATCAAAAAAGCTATCATAACTTTAGACGAATTCATAAACTCTGAACCGGATTTGCTAATCACTCCGTCAGTAAAAATTTATATCCAAAATTTAGTAAATCAAATAATATAATCATTTTACTCTTGTTACTCTTGTTAATATTGTGGGAAAAAATAATTTCCCACTTGAAATATTCCCACAATATTGTATAATATTAATGGAGGGATAAATGGCTATACAACATTCAAAAAATTTAAAACTGGATAACAAACGAAGAATTACGTTAGGCAAAATTGCCCCAAAAGAAGTAACATCATATGACGTTAAAATAGAAAATAACGGCGTAATTATCTTATATCCAAAAGTAGAAATTCCTGCAGAGGAATTATGGTTATTCCACAACAAAGAAGCTAAAGCATCTGTGAAAAGAGGTTTAGATGATGCTGCCAACAATAGATATGGGAATATAGAGGAAGAATTCTGGAATGATTTAGAGGATTAAATATGTATCAGTTTAAATATACCAAAGAAGCAGAGCAAAATTTAAGAGATTTAAAAAAACAAGGTCAACTAAAAAAATTAAAAAAAATAAAAGAAGCATTAGATAAATTAAAAGAAAATCCAAGACACCCCGGATTACACACTCATAAAAATGAATCATTTAAAACAGATAATAACGAAGATGTTTTTCAATCATATGCAGAAAATCATACTCCAAGCGCATACAGAATTTTTTGGTATTACGGCCCTGACAAAAATTTCATAACAATTGTTACTATTACTCAACACCCATAAAAAATGTTTTACAAATGGAGAGGGCGCGAATTATATAATTCGCGCCCTCTCTATTTGTAGATGTATAATTTATTTTCTATATTTATCCAAAAGATTTGTACTACCTGTATCGAATTTTGGAGAAACAACTTGAGCCGGCTGTGAAGATACAGGTTCAGGCTTTGCGGAACCTTGCATTGATGGATTTGATTTATCTTCATTTACCGGAAGTTGTGTACCGTTTTTTCTTGCTTCACGTTCGTTCATTTTCTTTTCAACCTTACCTGCAAGAGGAGTTGCAATAAACGGAACTAACATACGTTTACCGACAATTGTTGCGGCTGCAAGTGAAGTTAAACCGCCAAATGCATCTTTAACATTGTTCCTGATTTTTTCAAAATTCTTAGTAAATTCAATACTGTTAATATTAGCATAATCAGGATTATTCTTAACGATTGCTTGATATGTTTTCTTAATCGGTCTGTCAAACATCTTACCGAACAATTTATCAAACATCTTAGTTTGACATACTTTGTGTGAAACAGTAAAGAACATTAACAACTGCAAAGCAATCATTAATACACCATTCGTTAAATCTAATGATGCAACAAATTTACGTTTATCATCAGGAATATCTTTATTATTTAAACTTTGAGTAACGTATAAATAGCAACCTAAGCCATCTTTTGCAACAATTGATGAAACACCTAAGCCGTCAATATACATTCTGTTGTTAGCTTTTACCTGAGCTCCGGCATTTTTTGCAACTTTAGATTCAGAGAACCATCTTAGAGGTTTACATATTAAAGTATTAAGAACAGGATTTATTTTACTGTAATTACTCATTATTTCACCTCCTCAGCTTTCTGGTTTTTCTTCCCTTTTGCCGAAGCCGCTTTATTTGAAAGTTCCGGAAAAGCTTTATCCATAAACCAAGGATAAATTCTATTTAACAACCAGCACGTTACCGGAAGAATTGCAAGTGAGACGCCTAAACCTGTCCAACGTTTAAATCCGTCAATATTAGATTTAGCAGTTTGCTTTAGAGTATCAGCAATACAACCTGCAACTGATTTTACTTTTGTTTTCAAACGAGTTCCAACACTATCAATATACTCTATTGAATTTTTGAAATCTTCATCAGTTATATTTCTAGGTCTTAACAGTTCGCGAACTTCAGCCTCAGAAGCTCTAATTGCTTCATCAACTATCTGTTGAGCGCGTTTTACCGTCAAACCTTCTTCTGATAATATTCTTGCTTTAATATCAGATAAAACATTGATTGTACCGTCAATTGCACCTGTTCTTCTGAAAATTACTTCATTAACATAATCCATAATTTCTTTTGTTGATCGTTTTGACTCAATTATATTGACGCTTTCAATCATTTTTTCAACTTTGCTTCTTACAACTCTAAGAGTTGATGAACCTGAGCCGTTATTTTTATCTTTTACTTCTTTAATTATTTTTATAAGTTCATCTCTGATTTCTCTGTTAGATTCATCTTTTTTAACTGATTTAATCAATTCTTTGCAAGCAGAATTGAATTTTTTATTTGCATCTTCAACTTCCTGAGGCAATGCATCTAAATCAGATTGCGGAGTAAGTTGTTTCAATTCTGTTAACAATTTATTCAAGAGTTCTCTTGATTCTTTCGGATAAGAATGGAAGAATTGAGCCCTTGCAATTTTCTTAGGTAACTTTTGACTAATTACCTTGTCTCGTTCAATTCTTTCGGATTTTATAATTCCGTCAATTGATTCTTCAAATAATTTTTTAAATTCTTCTTTCGGCATTTCAAATGTAGAAGCATTTATACCGTCAGTAGTATCAAAGACTATATGATCTTTTTCTATCATTGAAATTAATCTTGGTGAAATATTTTTCTTATTATATGCCTCAATTGCAGCCTTCATTTCTTTTTTACTATAATGTGCGGCGTCAGGATTTTCTGCTTTAACTAATTTCTTAACATAATCATCAGACGGGAATAATGTTGAATTATATCTTGTTGATAAATAACCGATATCAGCCAACCTCTTAATCAAAGAGTTAAACGGTACAACAATTGCAGCCTGAGTTCCAACCGCTAAAACTGCGGAAACAGGCTGACGCCAAGCTGTGTATGTTCTTGTATCTTTATCGGTATCAGAGATTGGATTGTACTTAATAAACAAAGGTGCAACAAGCCCTGTACCAACTGCGTTAATCAATTGGTTTTGAACTTCACCCATGCCTTCGTGAATATTAACCATAGTCTTAATTGACTTAGGCATAATATCCAGTAAAAAATCTTTTAAAGGCTTCACCGCGCCTGCTGCTGCGGAACCCGCCCCTGTAAAGCTGGTACTATCTTGAATTGCACCCATATAAACTCTGTTGCCGACAAACTTCTTATTGTTTTGTCTCAGAGACGGAGCAACGTCAACGTTACCTTTAATCTTTTCAATTCCCATGCTACACACCTACTATGACCTTCTATATATATAGAATTCAAAACATCGAAAAAATTGCTAACAATCACTTAAATTGTAAAGAAATATTAACAATATCTTCTTAACTCTTTATCCCTATTACAGAAAACTAAAATGTAATCTGCAGGTTTCCCAAAAGGGGAAACACTGCAATTATAACTTATAAAATTTTAAAATAAAAGTCTTAATAAAGATTTGTTAACTATTTTTTCTTATCCAAAAGTTTTCTTATTCTTATAAAACGATCCAATTCCTTGCTGACATGTTCTGTTTTACCCAAATAAGCATTTGATAACAAAACTTTATTATCATACTTAGGATCAAGTATAAACACTGTAGGGAAACCGGTTATTCCGATTTCGTTAACAACTTTTTGGTATTTTTCATCTTCAACGTTAACTTTTGAAAACTCCATATCATCTTTATATTTTTCTGCCAATTCCATATAGATAGGCATAAATCTTATACAATAATGACACCAATCAGCGTAGAATAATACTAACACCGGTTTTTTACCTTTCATAGCCTTAGTATATTCGGTCCCAACCTTATATTCAGAAGGTTTTTTAGGTTCACCTGACAAATCAATCGGCATACGATCCATATACGATTCCTGAGCCGCTTTTTCTGCCTGAGCCTTACGATATTGATAATATTCAAATCCGCCAATTGAAAGTGCAACAAGTGCAAGTAAAATCAATGCAACAATTGCAACATTCTTTTTGTTTACATTTTGCAATTTTTCTTTAAAATTAAATCCCATTTATAAATCTCCTCTTTTTATAAACCAATTATACGCAAAACACGACACAAATAAAAACTTAACAAAAGTTTACCTTAATATTTATTAACATGATGTAATTCGTAATATATATTTGGGTATATACAAAGTATATATCACTCGTGTTACATTTTGGAAATATAAATAGAAAAATACAACTAATATCCGATTAGTACCTGCTGTTTATATTTACCCCTACCTTAAAGGAGTTTAATTTATGATGAGAGAAGCATTAATTGAAATGAAAGTGGAGCCAAAGAATTCAAACCCGGCTAAAGCCGACATTATCCCTACACAAACAGACATTAACCTGCAAAATTATTTAAGAGAAATCTCACAATACCCGCAATTAAGTGCAGAAGAAGAATTTGAACTGGCAAAAGCGATTGAAAACGGAGATGTCGGAGCAAGACAAAAGTTAATTCTTTGCAATTTACGTCTTGTGGTATCAATTGCAAGAAAAAATATACACACATCAGGATTACCGTTTGTAGATTTAATACAAGAGGGCAATTTAGGATTGATGGCAGCAGTCGACAAATTTAATTATAAATTAGGATTTCGTTTCGGAACATATGCAGGCTGGTGGATAAAACAGTATATGTTCAAGGCAATTTCCGAACAATCACACTGTATGAAAATACCTGTATATATTCAAGAAACTTTATCAAAATTTTCAAAAGTTAAAAGCCAAATGGAACAAGAAACAAATTCCACAGTAAAAACAGAAGATGTTGCAAAAAAAATGAAAGTTGCACCTGACAAAATCGAAACATTCCTATCTGCCTACACAAAAACTATTTCAATAGAAAGCGGTTTAGAACGTAATGACGGAAAAGAATTAAATATTGCGGATATTTTAGCAGATGAAAAAACATTAATTTCAGCTAACGCTGAATACCAATCTCTGAAAAATGATATCCAAAACGTTATATCAACTCTAAAAGACAGAGAAAAAGAAGTTGTAAAAATGCGTTACGGGCTTGACGATACCGAAAGATACACTTTAGAACAAATCGGCAATTTATATGGAGTTACAAAAGAATGTATAAGACAAACAGAACTCAGAGCCTTGAAAAAAATGAAATCTTCAGGTGAAAACCTTTTAGCTTGTTATATATATTAATATATAAATGAAGTTTCTCGTGTTTATTTAGTAGAATTTCAATCCCTGCCGGCAAAAGTCGGCTTTTTTATTTCAAAACCATTGTTATAATACTTGCCATATATTTTAAAGTGATATAATATAATGGTTTAGATTAGGGAGAGAATTATGTCAAATTCTTACGAACGATATAAAAGGCAAAGAGCCGAAAGAGGATTATCCAGAGAAATAAATACTAAGAAACAAGAAAACAGATTTTTTACAAATCTAAAAATGTTTGTTTTAACATCAACTGCACTACTTTTGGCAGGATTTACGGCATTTAATTTGTATTTATCATCTTTACCCCCGATTGAAAATCTTGAAGATTTTAAACCTAATATTGTTACAAAATTTTATTCAGAAGATGGTGAAGTAATAAAAACATTTACTGCATATACATATGATAGGGTTGAATTAAGCGATGTTCCGGAAGAATTACAAAAAGCTCTTATCGCAACCGAAGATAAAAACTTTTACAGACATGGCGGATATGACATTTTTGGGATAATAAGATCTTCTATCCAAAACGTTATTGCAAGACAAGCCGTTCAAGGTGCAAGTACTCTGACTCAACAACTTGCAAGAATTCTATTCCTATCTAACGAAAGAACTTTAACCAGAAAAATAAAAGAAATAGAAGTTGCTGCAAGAATTGAAAAAACTATTTCAAAAGACAAAATTTTAGAAATGTATTTGAATAATGTTTATCTTGGTGCAGGAGCATATGGGGTTTCTGCCGCTTCGAAGATTTATTTTAACAAAAAATTAAATCAACTGACCTTACCGGAACAAGCTCTAATTGCAGGATTACCGCAAGCACCTTCTGTTTATAATCCTTATAATAATAAAGATTTAGCAATAAAACGCCGCAATCAGGTTTTGAAAAGAATGCTCACAATGAGATATATAACGGAAGATGAATATGAAAGAGCCGTAAAAGCTGATGTACGTTTAAGTTCAATTCCACAAATTTACACAACAAATAAAGCTCCATATTTCAGTGATTATGTTGTTAAGGAAATGCAAAAGTTAGGATTTGATGAAACAGATATTATCCATGGCGGATACAAAGTTATAACAACGTTAAATTCTAAAGCACAAGATGTTGCAAATGAATCAATTTTAAGAAACATGCGCTCTTGGGGATTAACAAACAAATCACAACAAGCTGCAGTTTTTACCTTTAACCCGCTTGATGGCAGAATTCTTGTTTATGCAGGAGGTAAAAATTACGGGGAAAGCCAATATGACAGAGTTACCCAGGCAATAAGGCCTCCGGGGTCAGCATTTAAACCTATAGTTTACGCTGCTGCAATGGAAAAGGGTATTACTCCAAACGATTTGGTAGATGACAGTCCGGTAACAATCGGAAACTGGTCGCCGCATAACTATAGCCACAAATACAGAGGGAAAATTCCTGTATTTAAAGCATTAATGGTTTCATCAAACGTATGCGCCGCAAGAATTATACAAGAAGTCGGAATACGCTCTGTCATACAATTAGCAAGAGTTTTGGGTATCACAACTCCTCTTGAATACGATTATACAATTTCACTTGGTTCAAACGGAGTCAAGCTATTTGAATTTGTAAGAGCTTACGGTGCTTTTGCAAACGGAGGTTATATAGTTCAGCCTTATGCAATCGAAAGAATAGAAGATTCCAGAGGCAGAGTTTTGTATAGAGCAGGGAAAACAAAATCCTCTCATCAACTAAGCCTAAAAACAGCAGCAGAAATGACCGCAATGATGAAAACCGTAATTCTTTCAGGTACAGGTACGGCTGCAAATATTGGAAAACCTGCCGCAGGTAAAACAGGAACAACAGATGATTATAAAGATGCATATTTTGTAGGTTACACACCTGATGCAGTAACAGGTGTTTGGGTCGGCGACGACAATAACAAACAAATGAAGGGACTGACCGGTGGTACAGTTCCGGCAAGAATTTGGAAAGACATAATGGTAGTAATCACTCAAAATACCAACCGTGATTTTGATTATCCGGAAGTTGAATTGACTAATTATCATATGGGATTTGGCAATGCAAAAGTTATAGGAGATGATGAAAATCCGTCAAACGAAGGAAAAGAAGTTACAGTAGAAGAAGCTAAACCGGTTGTTGAAGACCAAAACAAAACAGAGGATTCAAAACAGGCAGCTCAGCAAACTAAAGAAACTTCTTCCGTACAAGAAACCAAACCGGCTTCAACAAATGCACCTGTTCCAAAATCCAATAATAAAATTACGGCACCGATTCCAATGGCAGTACCAGAAAGTCTAAGATAATTGAAAAAATGAATAAAAAATGTCTCCGATAAGGAGACATTTTTATTTATCTCAAGTAGTCCATTCTTTCATTTTTCAAAACATAATAAGCACAGCCGCTACCATCTGAATTTTTATTACAAGTTTTTGAAAATGCTTGTTCTGTATCAGGGGCTCCGGTTGGTCTCAAACCGACATTTGGCTCATATTTAAAAGTGAACAAATCCCGCCCAAAAGTATTAGGTTTATAGTGAGCATTTGTATCTACAAAAATAGCTATATAAGCCGGTCTGTTATCATCTTTTGAACGAAAGAACATTGAAGTTCCATTTAATAATGATAGCTTATAATAATTTGTATTATTTGCATAATTAACCCAATTAGCATCTGATAATATTTTATATGTGCCATTATAAATACATTTTCCGTCTGAATCATTTATTCCGCAATCTGTTGCAACTTTAAGATACGGCTTCAAATTTTGAGCAATCTTTTCTGCATCAGCCGAACTTCCATTAAGCTCCAAATCCCAACCTGAAACATCACCGTATTCTTCTTCTGCCATTCTCAATGCTTGTGATAAAATAGAATATGTCTCTTTAAGCTTTGCAACTGTTTGTTTTTCATAATATCTGTTCATTAAATTTGGTATTGTTAACGCTGATACAACACCAATTATACCTATTGTAATGAGGGTTTCTGCAAGGGTAAAGGCAGCTTTTTTAGTCCTGTCATTGCGAGCGACCAACGGGAGCGTCGCAATCGCAATTCCTCGCAAGATTTGTAGGGGATTACTACGTCGCTTCGCTCCTCGTAATGACATGGCTCCGTCACCTTTTTTACTTTTCATTGATTGAGCGATAGGAGATTCCACGGTGCAAATTTCCGTGTCATTCAGAGCGGAGTGTGGAATCTCGGAAATTTGCACCTCTGAATGACATGATTTTGCCAGTTTTTTGCAATGAAAAGTTAATAAATTAAAAATGTTTTTATCTCCACAAAGAGTGAGGGAACGACATTTATCTCTGTCATACTGTATTTGTTTCATATTCTATCCTCCATGTTCTATATATAGAAATACTATACATATTTTATCACTAAAATTCTATATATGCAACACTCAAATACTAAAAAGTCTGAAATTATTTTTCATGCACTGGCACAAGAGCTTAGAAACGAGCGGGAAAAGCAAAATAAATCTATAAGAACACTTGCATATGAATATGATCTGCAAACGTCACTAATTAGCAGACTGGAAAATTGCATCAATGAACCTAAGCTTATTTCTATATGGAGTGTATGCGAAGCTTTAGGTTTAAAACCATCTGAGCTTTTACAAAGAGTTGAAAACAACCTGCCAAAAACATTTACTCTCATCGAAAAATAATTTTGCAAGCCATGAAAGATTTTGATATAATAAAACCACAAATGGAGGTCATTTTGAGAGAAGAATTATTATCAATTATCGAAAAAAACAGTAGAATTGATTTCAAAGAATTAGCAGTTCTTTTAGGGGCAACAGAAGAAGAAGTTTTTAATGAAATTACCGCACTGGAAAAAGAAGGAATTATTTGCGGATACCATACATTAATTAATTGGGAAAAAACAAGTCAAGAAAAAGTTATGGCAATAATTGAAGTTAAAGTAACCCCGCAAAGAGGGCGAGGATTTGATGAAATGGCAGAAAGGATTTACAATTATCCGGAAGTAAAAGCCGTATATTTAATCTCAGGGGGTTACGATTTGATGGTTATTTTGGAAGAAAAAACCCTTAAGGAAATTGCAGGCTTTGTTTCCGATAAACTTTCAACACTTGATAGTGTACTTAGCACTGCAACACATTTTATTCTAAAAAAATACAAAGATCATGGAACCATTTTGAATAAAGAATACAAAGATGAAAGAGAGGTTATTACTCCATGAGAAATTTCCTCTGCGAAAAAATTGTAAATATTAAACCCTCAGGAATACGCAAATTTTTTGATATTGTCAGTGAAATGAAAGATGCAATTTCTTTGGGTGTCGGCGAACCCGATTTTGACACTCCGTGGCATATCAGAGATGAAGGGATTTATGCATTTGAACGAGGAAAAACTTTCTATACATCAAATTCCGGATTGAAAGATTTAAGACAAGAAATATCAAATTACATAAAACGCACTCAAGGAATAACTTACAATCCTGATAATGAAATTTTAGTAACAGTTGGCGGGTCTGAAGCAATCGATATCGGACTTCGAGCAATTATAAATCCAGGAGATGAAGTTATAATTCCTCAGCCGTCTTATGTTTCTTATGAACCTTGTGCGATTTTAGCAGGCGCAAAACCTGTAATAATAGAATTAAAAGCAGAAAACGAATTCAGGCTAAAGCCGGAAGAATTGTTAAATGCAATAACAGACAAAACAAAAATCCTAATACTTCCATATCCAAACAATCCGACAGGCGCAATTATGGAACGAGAAGATTTGGAAAAAATTGCAAAAATAATTATTGAAAAAGATATTCTTGTAATGTCTGATGAAATTTATTCGGCTTTAACATATAAAGGAAAACACACTTCAATTGCTTCAATAGAAGGAATGAAAGAACGTACAATTTTGATTAACGGATTTTCAAAAGCATACGCAATGACCGGTTGGCGATTGGGATATGCCTGTGCACCCGCAGAAATCGCAAAACAAATGACTAAAATCCACCAATTTGCGATAATGTGCGCCCCCACAACTAGCCAATATGCAGGGATAGAAGCCCTAAAAAACGGAGATGAAGATGTTGAAAACATGCGTCAATCATATAATCAACGCAGACGCTACCTCCTAAACGCATTTAAACAAATGAATCTAGAATGTTTTGAACCATTTGGAGCATTTTATGTTTTTCCTTGTATTAAGGAATTCGGAATGACAAGCGAAGAATTTGCGACCAGACTTCTAAAAGAAGAAAAAGTCGCACTTGTCCCCGGAACTGCATTTGGAGAATGCGGAGAAGGTTATTTAAGAATTTCTTACGCATATTCGCTGGAAAATTTAAAAATTGCAATCGGAAGATTAGAAAAATTTATAAAAAAATTAAGAAGTTAAACAAAAAAGGGGCGGGTTTTAACAAAACCCGCCCCTTTTTTATATGTTAATTGCCCTTAAAATGAGCCAAAATAACCATAAATATAATTACAATAATTAAAAAAATTATTGAACCTAAAGCACCTGTTCCGGAACTACCGTTTACGACAGGCTTTTTATCAATATTTTCATTATTATTTTCCATTATAAATTACTCCTTGTCTTGCATATGCACAAGCAATAGCCAGTGCAATTTCATCATTTGTATCAACTTTCTTCTTAATCTTAGTATTACTTTCTTCTAAAACTTCAGGGAAATATTTATTAAATATTTCTATAAATTTTGAAGTAACATTCATTGCAAAGATTAATATCGCCAGAAAAAAGAATACAAAACCCATACCAATAACCATGAGCAAAATTCCTTGCTCAAATAATTCTATATTCATATTTTTCTCCTATTAAATTTTGACTGTAATATTTAAAAAATATGAAATTACGGGGCACGGGCGCAAATCTCATTTTTTAAATAGGAGGATATTTTATGAGAATTGCTTATAAAAACTTTGTTATAATTTTTTGTAAAAATGTGGTTTAATAAACGGCTTTTAGGTGCATTTTTATCAAGACTTCTTATATAAATTTCTTTTTTATCGTTTGAGGAGTATATAACCAAATTTTGAGAATTAGAAGAAACAATTGCTTGATTATCTTGAAAATTTTGAACAAAAATTTCTTGTTTGAGAGGTTTTACATAATCAACATAGCTTGATTTTACATCACAAGCATTAACCCCAAGTGAAATAAAAAAAGAAATAAATATAAAAAATATTTTTAAAAATTTCTTCACACACATATTTTATCATAAATTTAATTTTTATTTTTTTATAGTATAATTGATTTTGTAGTTTGAATAAAACTTGGCGTTTATTCAATTTGACAATTGAATAGTAAGTTTATAGATTTTGCCGACGTGGTACTCTGCCGAAGAAAATATGACTAAATGTCATATTTTATGAGAGGGTTGAGCCGGACTCAACTTCCGCCACAAAGGCAAGGCTACTTTTTGACAATTGAATAGTAAGTTTATAGATTTTGCCGACGTGGTGGAATGGTAGACACGTGCGTTTCAGGTGCGTATGGACAAAATCCGTGGGGGTTCAAGTCCCCCCGTCGGCACCACTATTATTAGACTGAAAAATCAAATTAAATACACCTTTTATAAATTTACCCCCCGCAAATTATTTTTTGTTCTGTTTTTAATACGAAAAAAGGAATTAGCATGCAAGTATACAGTATTACTCCAACAAATAATTTAGACAAAAACATCAAAAAAAATAATCAAAATATTACAAAACCAGATTACAAGATAACAAAACCTTTTGAATTTCCGCGATACAATCAAATTTCATTTGAAGGTATTCGAGTAGATAAAGGTTTGGAAAGATTTTTCCAATTTAATAAAGACAGAATACCTTCAACAGTATACAGATATGTTGAAGCATTAGTTGATAAGTTCAAATTAACACCATTAGAAGCTCAACAACGGGCTTTTAAAGAATTGAAACAGGCTAATTCCGCAATGGATATAAAAAAATTATTTCCTGATGAAGAACTTTTTGAAGGTTTAATTGAGCCGGAAAGTTCAAAAGCTACACGCGGTATCTTGAATACATATAGAGAAAATAGAGAATTACTTAAACTTTGCAATCAAGACATTTTATCTAATAGAGAAAATTTAACTGTATATCTTGTCAAAAAAATATTTTTAGAAGGCAAAACTCTTGATGAGATTAATAAAGATTTAGAAAAAGATTTAGATAAAGATTTCATAACTTTATTTAAAAGCAAAAACCCTGAATCTACCAAATTTATACAAGAATCAACATTAAAAGCTCTTGGTATAAAATCTCCTGCTTCATCTTATCAGCAATCATTAAGATACACACGCGACGGATACTCTGATTTAGTTGGGGAAAATATTTCAAAAGCCCAAAGACTATTTTGGGAATCTTTAAGTGATGAAGAAAGGACCGCACGTGCAAAACGTTCTGTCGAAAAATTTGAAAAATGGTGGGACGGTTTAAGCTACAAAGAAAAAATAGATATGTTGGCAGAACAAGATAACAAATTAGAAATACTTGCAAAATTTAAGCAAAGTGATAAGTCTGCAAAACCTACAAAAATTACACCGCAAAATGAAGCTGAACAAGCCAACACCGAAATACAGCAAAATCAGCACACTCATGTAGGTTCAAACAAACTCAGCCAAGATGAATTGTTTATTAAATGGGCTACTAATAATTTAAAAATATTTGAAGAAGGTCTGTCTGAACATCAAAAAGATATACTGAATTTGGCAAGAATGAATAAACAAATTGCCCGCTGGCAGAAAATGACACCGGCACAAAGAACCGAATATATTTCTAAAATGAAAGCCGGTTCTGAGCCGATGAGGTATGCTATGATTGATGCTTGGAACAATTCAGAAAATATAATTCTTGATTTATCAAAACATTTGAAAGAAAACCAAATATACAGACCGGACAAATTATTATTTTCAAGTGAGGAATTTAGCGAATTTCAATCCCGTACTATGACGGAATTCTGGGAAGCACACCCTGAATACGCAATACAACTCGGTGAAAAAATAAAAGCTTCTCAAGAAAAAGTAAGACAAGCAATAAATAATGGAACTTTTGAAGCTCTTAAAAAAGAAATTATGAGAGATAGAAGCAGAAGAATCAACGAAATTGTTGCAATAAAACTTCCTTCAAAATCTCCCCAAACTTCGCCAAAAATTGAAACCCCACAAGCTCCAAAAACCCCCGAACCTATAAATCCAAAACCTCAGATTATCCAAACTTACAAAGATGAATTTATAGAATTGTTTAATTTATCAAAATTCAGTATGTTTGGACAAGTCAAAAATCAACCTGACAAATACGTTAGGGATTATGCAAAAACAATTGCCGAAGAATTACCCGAAGAAGTCATAAAAATATGGACAAAAGGGCTTAAAAACGGTTATCAAACTTTATCTCAAGCAGAGTTTGAATACTTAAAACGCCATATAGCAAAAGAAACTCCTGCAATGGCAAAATTGAACAGAGCGTTTGAAGCAGCAATGGCAAGCATAGTAGAAAAATTCACAGGAAGTACAAAAGCATACGAACTTTCTCAATCGGATTTAAAAACCGTAATGTACCATCTCGAAAGAGGGGAACAACCTATTGAAATAATTTCTCACAAAAACAACCAAAGATATGTTTTTAATATTATTCAAAATCCGAAAAAAATTGACAAAAAACAAATTAACAGATTATATGAACAATATTTAGAAGAATTACCGGAAGAACAAGTCGAAGAAATTGCCAACAAATATTTCGCACCAAATCTCACAAGAGAACAAGAAATGAGACTTCGTGAACCTGAAAAATATTCGGAAGCACGAATTATAGATGATATGTTGAAAGAACTGAATGATTATATCGCAACATTCGGAAGATCAATTCTTATTGCATACTCCGAAAAAAGTAAATTTAGCCCGAATGTCAGACAAGCTTTCAACTTAAAATTCCTCAACGGAATGCCTGACAGACTTAAAAATCAAGATATAATCAAACCCGTACTTACAACTCTTGAAGATATGAAACGTGAACAGTATCTTGGGCATTTAAGATATTTATTTATGGATAAATACAGTTTTATGCCTCAATCATTTTTGAATATTTATTTTGACAGATTAAGTCATAGTCTGAGATTAAATAAAAATATAGATCTTCATTCTCTTGATGCAGTTTGTACAAAACGTAAAACTTCAATTGACAAAAGCCGAATGATAACACTCAGAGATTCATTACAAGCAAATAAAAAAGAAATTCTTGCAATGGAACAGGCTCTTGCAGATTCACTTTATGAAGCAACAGGAGAACCTAGAGTATATGCTCTAAAACTTGAATCTCTAATGGATAAATTGGAATTGTTTAGAGTAGCAAAAAACTTCCCTACAACTCCAACCCAAGTAGTAGGTACAAATAATGAAGAATTATACTTAGTTGCAAAAAGAAAACCGAATTATATAAATATTGCACACAAATACAAAGAGTATCTTGAAGAAATTATTGAGTGGGAAAAAACAGACTTAAAAGGTAAAAAACCTGAAAACTACAACGAACTGTTGTATATTCTAAACCCTGAAAACGGTAAAGAAATGATAGATATGTTTACAGGTATACGTATGGCCTCATTTGGATTGAATACAAGTGTAGGAAAAGTTAATATAAACGTAAAATAATCATTTTGCGGTTTTTAAAACATATCTTGCAGCTGCAGTCGCAGGCTCAACCACCCCGTCATGAAATCTTATCGGGTAAATATCTGTCATATGTTCAGTATCATTTTTCACAATACAAGTATTTTTCTTTAGTGAATTTTCACCTGTTGAACAACTTACTTCTTTATTTGGCAAGTTCACTCCGTTTACATCAATAAAGCCTATGCAGCCGTTTAAAATAACTGGACTTCCGGGATCTGCTAAAATTTCTCCCGGAGTTAAAGAACAATTACTTATTCCAATACTTCTTGATAAAGCTATAATTGTCCCATCTTGCAAAAGATATACTTTAACATCATTAAGGTTTTCCATAGATGTTACGTGTGCCGTAAATTCTGTACTAACAGTGTATGTATAAACCTCACCTCTTTTATTCATTTGTATATCAGATGCTTTATCATAATAAGTTGCGCCTGTTAAAGTTCCGTTAAGCAATGAACAAATAGTTTGAACAGACTCAGGTTTTTCGCTGCCGCCATCTGTGCCGCATTTTGCATTAATTCCTGCAAAATCAAAACCATACTGCGCTTCAGACATTCTTGCCGCATTACTCAAAGTTGATATCGTTTTTTTCAACTTTTGTCTAAACTGATGCGCCCTGATATTATTTGCCAAACTCGGGATAGTAATCGCCGCCACAACTCCGATTATACCAAGAATTATTAGTACCTCGGCGAGGGTGAAGGCAACCCTCGCCCTGCGAAAGAGTGTGCCTGAAGGGCGGCTGAGGGGGCAAGATTTGCGTAATACGTCATTCTGAGTGCTAGCGAAGAATCTATTTTTAGACCCTAAAATAAATTCAGGGTGACAAAAAGATAATTCCCCTACGGCACTTCGTGCCACTTCCCCAATCGGGGCAGAATAATTTAACATCATATCATTGCGAAAAGTGAAGAACTTTATAATATTACAAATTTTATCTCTATTCATAATAACCTCCGACAATTTATAAAGTGGTATTTTTACCACATGATAATTAATTAAGTGCGTTTTGTCAAGTGCTAAAACCCATAAACATATCCCAAAATATTAATAAAGGTGCTAAGGAGTACACTATGGAAAATGAAGAAAATATAAGGAAAATTATAGGGGCAAAAATTAAAGCAGGAAGATTAAACAAAAATCTCACCCAATATGCTCTTTCCGAAAAGGTTAACATGGACGAAAAACAATTGTCTCGTCTTGAATCAGGAAAACATTTCCCTACTTTGAAAACTTTACTTGCCATTATTGATGTCCTTGGAATGAAATTAGGGGATTTTGATAATATTAAAGACCATAAAGAACCCGATTTTTATACACTTGTTGATATTTTGAGAACTTCAAGCCCAAAAGAAATAAAAAAATACTTGAAAATAATTAAAGCTATTAAAGAAGATTAATAAAAAAAAAGCCGTTTCAAAAAGAACGGCTACCAGACTTGGGGAGGAGGTATGAAAAACTTTCGTTTTCCATATCTATATATTATTCATTACGACTTAAAAAAATTTTTCTTTAACAAAAAGGGCGAAATCTCATACAAATGTATGAGATTTCGCCCAAAGCCAATAATATTCATAAAAATTTTTATGAAATCTGCATTTCTTTTTCAAATCCAAACAATGAACTTACTGATTCATCATCATGAATTCTTGAAATTGCCTGTGCTAATAGCGGAGCAACAGACACTTGCTTAATATTCGGAGGCATTTTATCCATGTCAAGCGGAATTGTATTTGTCACAATGCATTCCGTAATCGGAGCAGAACCTAATCTGTCAATAGCAGGGCCCGAAAATACCGGGTGAGTTGCACCAACATAGATTTCTTTTGCGCCTTTTGATTTCAATAATTTTGAAGCTTCGCAAATTGTACCTGCCGTATCAATAATATCGTCAAACATCAAGCAAACTTTGCCTTCAACTTCACCGATAACATTTGTTGCAATAGCTTCATTATGTTTATCACGTCTTTTATCAATAATTGCGATAGGAATACCGAGTTTTTTAGCGAAATGTCTCGTTCTGTTAGCACCTCCCATATCAGGTGAAACCGCAACCATATCATCAGGATTTATACCAAGACCTTGAATATAATTAACCAGCACATTTGTAGCAAAAATGTGGTCAACCAAAATATTGAAAAAGCCTTGAATTTGACCGGTGTGTAAGTCCATTGCCAGAACTCTGTCTGCACCGGCGGTTGTTAATAAATCGGCAACAAGCTTAGCAGTAATAGCTTCACGTCCGGAAGTTTTTCTGTCTTGTCTTGCATAACCATAATATGGAATTACGGCAGTAATTGTTTTAGCACTTGCACGTTTGAATGCATCAATTATAATTAACAATTCCATCAAATTTTCATTAACAGGATTGCAGACAGGTTGAATAATAAAAACATCATCTCCGCGAACACTTTCCTTAACTTGAACATAAATTTCTCCATCAGCAAAGTTTTTTACAACCATAGGTCCAACTGTTGTACCCAAATAATCGGCAATTTCTTGAGCCAATTTAGGATTTGAACGTCCTGAAAATAATTTTATGTCATGAGTAGGGTTAATAGCTCTTTCCAATTGAGGATAAGCCATTTCTTCGATTGATGCCATTATTAATTTCCTTTCCAATTCACTTTCAGCATGGTATATTATAGTTCTGACGGGTCATGCCCGCAAGATTTTTTTAAGTTTTGTAATACAAAACCCCCTGAAAAAATTTTTTTGCTCTTAAAAAATTTAAAAACATGGCAAAAAATATTTTTAGATGTTTTATACATAATTAAGGAGAAGAAAATGAAAATTAAACATTTAACCCCTAGAAAACTTGAACGTCTTATGCAAAGAGTATACGTAAGACCAAGACCGGAAGGGAATGTAATATCGCAAATATCAGTACCTAATACAAGATATAGCGATGCAAGAATTAATTTAGAATCTTGCGCGGAACACATGGATCCGCAAGCTTATATATATGCCAGAAATTACATTTCCAGAATGGAAATGAATGAATTACTAAGAACTGAAAGATTTTAAATTAGTAATAAAAGTAATTGAAGTGGCGCGCAGATAAATCTGCGCGCCGCTGGCTTATAAAATTGATATTTACCCCTCTAACCTTTAATTCTCATTCCATAGAAAGAACGAACGACAAAGATTAAAGCAATTATCAAGAACACAACACCTGCAATCGGTGCAATTTCTCTAAATGATTCATTGATTGCTATTTCCATAGCCAACAAACCAAATAATGTAGTAAACTTGATAATCGGGTTCATTGCAACTGATGAAGTGTCTTTGAACGGATCACCGACTGTATCACCAACAACAGTTGCTTCGTGAAGCGGTGTACCCTTTTCTTTCAAATCAACTTCAACAATTTTCTTTGCGTTATCCCAACAACCGCCGGCATTAGCCATAAATACAGCTTGGAACAAACCAAATACCGCAATTGCTATCAAGTAACTTACAAAGAAAGATACTGCAAGTTGAGAAGCTTCACTTGGTGCTGATAAGCATGCCAAAGCTAAAGCAAAAGCAAACAATGCAATAAAGATATTTACCATACCTTTTTGAGCATATTGAGTACAAATTTTTACAACTTCTTTTGAATTTGCAACATTTGCACTCTTTTCATCAGCTTCGCCAAGTTTAATATGTTCTTTAATATATTCAACCGCACGATATGCACCTGTTGTAACGGCCTGCATTGAAGCACCACTGAACCAATAGATTACCGCACCACCTGCTAACAAGCCTAACAATGTATAAGGATTTAACAAGTTCAAAATCATTTCAGGCTGAATACCCAAAGTATTTTTAATAACCAAAATCAATGAGAAAATCATTGTAGTAGCACCAACAACCGCAGTACCGATTAATACAGGTTTTGAAGTCGCTTTGAATGTGTTTCCCGCACCGTCATTTTCTTCCAAATATTGTTTAGCATTATCAAAATCAGGTGTGAATGAAAATTCTTCTTCAATTCCTTTTGCAACATCAGGGATTTCTTCAATCAAAGATAATTCATAAACAGATTGAGCATTATCAGTAACCGGTCCGTATGAATCAACAGCAATAGTTACAGGCCCCATACCCAAGAACCCGAATGCTACTAACCCGAATGCAAATACAGAAGGATAAATCATTAAACCTTCTTCGCCTGATGGAATATAAGTACTTGCAATATAAGCAATTGCCATTAAAAGAACAATTACCATACCAATCCAAAAGCCGGAAAAGTTCCCTGAAACAATACCGGAAAGAATTGTTAAAGAAGCTCCGCCTTCACGAGATGCAGTAACAACTTCTTCTGTATGTTTTGCTTTTGGAGAAGTAAAGATTTTTGTAAACTCTGGAATTAATGCAGCACCCAAAGTACCGCAAGAAATAATTGTTGCTAAAATAAACCATACGCAGCAACCCATCGGTTTTAATAACCAATAACTTACACCATATGTCATAGCAATTGATAAGACTGATGTAATCCAAACAAGTCTTGTTAAAGGTGCTTCGAAATCAAATTTTTCAACCTTCGGAGCATAAATAAATTTATCCCAAAGACTATTGATACCGTATGCTACAACAGATGTAACAATCATTAAAAATCTCATTACGAAAATCCAAGCCAACAATTGAACCTGATTTTCAGCACCCATTACCGCCAACAAGATAAAGCTTACAAGAGCAACACCTGTTACGCCATATGTTTCAAAACCGTCTGCAGTAGGGCCGATTGAATCCCCTGCATTATCACCTGTACAATCTGCGATTACTCCTGGGTTTCTGGGGTCGTCTTCTTTAATACCGAATTGGATTTTCATCAAATCTGAACCAATGTCAGCAATTTTTGTAAAAATACCGCCGGCAACACGAAGCGCAGAAGCACCCAAAGATTCACCGATTGCAAAACCGATAAAACAAGCTCCTGCAATTTCTCCCGGTACAAATAATAAGATAATAAGCATCATAATAAGTTCTACTGAAACAAGCAAAACTCCGATACTCATACCTGCTTTTAATGGTATATTCATTGTATTTAAAGGATTACCCTTCAATGCAGCAAATGCTGTTCTTGAATTTGCCAAAGTATTCATTCGAATACCAAACCAAGCAACCGCATAAGAACCTAAAATACCTATTACTGACCAGCCCAAAATTGTTAATACTCCGCCAAATCCCATGTGTTGAAGATAGCCGAAATAAAAAGCTATACACAGACCAATCAAAACTTCTAATACCAACAAGAATTTACCTTGCTGAATTAAGTAAGTTTTACAAGTTTCAAAAATAGTGTTACCGACATTTGCCATAGCACTATGAACTTCTAATTTTTTGACTTCCAAAAATTTCCACAAGCCAAAACACAAACCAATTACAGAAATTCCAAGTCCGACAAGCAACATTGTGTAACTGTCAGGAGAAATATTTTTTATACTTGGAACAACCAAATCGGCTTCACTTGCCATAGAAGGCAAAGCACCAAAAGCAATCATTGCCATTAGTGACATAAACTTTTTAAACATACTCTCTCTCCTTTTTTTAAAAGTTTATTAAAGCACCTAACTATTATAGAGAATTATGGCTTTTTTGAACAATTTTTTAAAAACTGTTTACATTACCTGCTCAATTTGTTATTCTTAAACTATGCCTGACATTATCAAACAAATTTGGATACTTTTGTTTGTTATTTCTTTAATGGGTTTATTATCTATGCTTCCTGTTGAAAAATATCAAAAAGCATATCTTAATGAACTGAATAGAATTAAAACAGAACCCCAGAGACGAATTGAAGCAACATACAGATATATAGAAGCAATAGAGGACGGACTTGAACCGACAGAAAACGGAATACTATACGACCCGCCTGAAAAATTTTATGAACAATCTAATCAAATATCACAAAAAATATCCCCCAAAAAATATCAAAAACCACTCTACATAAGAGATAAAAAAAATCCTAAAATTTTACACCCATACCCGGGCAACTAACTTTCCCAACGAATTTTATACCCTAAAACATCTGCAATTTGCTTTGCATCAATATATCTTAAAGACCCTCTTGCCAACTTATTATTTAAACTCTGCGCCGTAATATTTTCCCCAAATTTATTTGTTAATAACTCAGCTACAGACTTATAAGTATGTCCTTTTGCAACCATATAAGAACGAATCTCATTTCTTATATCAGATATATAATCCTTTTCCTTTGACATACCCCAATTTTAATATAGCGATAAAAATCTTGTAAACAAAAACGGGTTAATGTAAACGCTAACGCTTGATTAATACATGAAAACATGTATAATATAAATATATTCGCAATATAATATTAATTGGAGGGTATATATGAATACAAAATGTAAAATCAGCAATAAGACTACTAAGACCAATAGGGGTAAATATAATGGCAATGAGCTAAATTGCAAAACCAATCACCCTCAGAATGACAGTTCATGTCATTACGAGTCCGAACGCAGTGAGGACGTAGTAATCCCCTGCAAATCCAACAAGGTGTTGCAATTGCGAAACTTTTCGAGCGTGGAGCAAATCCAAGACAGTGAGTGCGCGGCAATCCAGAAAAATTCGTACAGAAACGACTGGATTACTTCGTCGGACTTACGTCCTCCTCGCAATGACAGGGGTAAATATTATTCCTCCCCAAGGGGAAGACTAGATGTGGTGCAACCAACTTGTCATTCCGAACTCGTTTCGGAATCTATTTTAAAACAGACCCTGAAACAAGTTCAGGGTGACAAAATAACCCGTAAAGAACTTATTCACCTATTCACTTCAAAAAAGCTACCTTCACCAAGAATAATTCCCTCTGCTGCTAACTTTGGCAAGACTCCACGACTACTGCGCTCCGCGGGGTTTACTTTGGCAGAAGTCTTGATAACAATCGGCATAATCGGAGTAGTTGCAGCGTTAACTATTCCGGGATTGATTAATAACTATAAGGCTCACAGATTGCATACTCAGTTTTTAAAGTCTTATTCTACAATTCAACAAGCTTTTAAGCAAATGGAGGCTGATGATGTTTCGCTTGATCCTACAACATATCGCAATAGCTCTTTTTATAAAACTTTTATGAGCTACTTGAATGCTCCTTTTAATTGCCGTGACAACGAGACTTCAAAACAATATTTACCTTGTTATCCATTTAACAATACGGCAGAGGGATATAAAAATTTAACAAATACATCTGTTATTAAAAATACTTTGTTTGATGATGGGCAAATAGCCTTACAAGATGGAACATTACTTGCTTTTGAAAATCCAAGTAATTCAGGATATATATTAGTTTTCACTGATTTAAACGGTTATAATAATTTACCAAACAAACTCGGATATAATTTATTTGCTTTTCAATTTTTAGATGGAGAATTGAAAACTATGGGAGACAAAGGCACAAACTATACTGATTTGAGTATATATTGTGATAAGAATTCACAAGATAAGCTAAACGGCATAGCTTGTGCTTATAAAGCCAAAAATGACCCTGATTATTTTAAATCAGTTGTTAAAAACTTCAAATAAAATAAAAAGCCTTGAAGAATTTCAAGGCTTATAAAATGAATTGTAAAAAATAAATCTTTAATTCGTAGCAAACACAAAAGCCAACTGTAAATTATTTAAGTCGTTCGCTATAAATTATATCTGCTCTCTTTCTCTTAAAATGTGTAAACTGATTACAATTATTGTATTTGCTAAAACATTACATGCAAGAAATTCTTGATAATATTTATTATATATTAAGTAATTTTAAGCAATAGAGGGTGTAGAAAAATCAAAAAAATGACAAATTTTTGAGATTTTTCAAACCCGACCCAAGGTGTGTGAGAGTCAGGTCATATGCGGGATAGCACACAACCTGACTCGAAACCGTTGCCCGGAGTTTGCGAAGAAAAACAAAGTTTTTCCAATATCTATATCTAGTTGCACAAAAAATTTTTTATGCCATAATTAGTTATGGAAATTAAGTGTAACAATTACCCTATATATTCACTTACTTATTTACCCAAAGAGCGGTTGCAATTATATCCTGCGGCTTATGGTGCCAGAATGCCGAGAAGGGTAAAAGGCAAAATAAATTTAACTGAGATAAGACCGGTTGCGAGCACAAATGCGACCGGTCTTAATGCATTTACAAGAGGACTTATTAGTGTATATAACAGTATCTCATCATATGCAGTAAATTATAAGAAAAATATTAAACATACATACGAACATAAAATTATATTTTCTTTAATCGAAAAACAACTTTACGGACACAATAGTATTGATAGTTTGACTCATGATGCAGATAAAATGATTTTATACATGCTAGGTTTTCCCAGAAGTTTTGTCTCAAAATTCCACAGAAAACATTCTGCACATCATATCGAAAGCGGAAAAACACCAAATCTTAGAAGTATGTTTGTAGATAATATCGCATCATCTCCTGAGTTTAAACCTGATAAAAAATTATCTTTAAGAGCATATTACAATTCTTCTGAAGAATTACAAAATCTTGAAGGATTTGCCGAACTTTTAAAAAAATATAACTTTGGAGAAAATTTGGACTTTGCACAAATCAAACGTCTTAAAGAAATGAAATTTAACGGCACAAAAGGTGTTGCCAGAATAATGATGAAAGCCTTAACGCTGTTTTTAATTCATTAGAATTTAATTATAATAAAATGGCGGATTGAAAAATATTTTTCAATCCGCCATTTTATTATTACATTTTAAAATTAGTCAACATACAATGGAGCTAACTTTGCTGATTGTTGAGGAATAACACCTTCCTCAATCGACATATAAACACGATAATCAATTTCTGCAAAACAATTATCAATGCTTTCAATTTTCTTTAATTCTTCATCATTAATATTACCGTTTTCAATCATATCAGCAATAAATTCAAATCTATCAACGTGTTCTCTAAATCTGTCTGTTGCATAATCTTTAGCCTGCCATGTTGTAATCAAGAACGGCCAATCAGAACTTTGCAACAGTAAATTTTCTCTAGCTAATTGATTTAATGCTCTATGTAATAATTTATCTTCAGGAATTGTCTGATATTTATCAGCAATTCTTGTTATACGTTTTTCGCAAGAATGAATAATAGGCCACATCCATTCTGTTAAGTGGTTGTTCCATACGTAGAAATGACCGCCTTGTCCCCAAGAAGATTCAGGAATTTGAATAGCTTCAACAGGAGGGTGAGCATGCAAGTATTCACCTGCTGTCATTCTTTCAACTTGCGGTAAATATTGATTAAATTTTCTGATAACCTGTTTAATAAATTCAATTCCTTCAAACCACCAGTGTCCAAATAATTCCGTATCAAAAGATACCATTACAAGACCTTCTTTACCGTTATGAGAGTTTTTGTAATCATTCATCAAATGATAAAGCATAGTTGTGTAGTGATCGGAATTTTCATTAATTTTATTTAAAGCAATAACCGGATCATAAAGCATTTTGTCACCTAAATCAGTTTTAGGAGATGTAATTCTCCAGTAATTCATGCCGGATTTGTCATCTTTTTTGTGAAATTCTCTAAAACACCCGTCACCAGGATACCCGTCAGCAGCAGACCAAACCTGATAACCGGCTCTGTCGTTTCTTCCCATAACTGCAACTTGTGCATCAGGCAGCCAGTATGCAGAGTATGTATCGTAACCTGTTGCAGGTCTTTCAGGAAGCGGAATATATTCAATATTACCGTAAACACCGATTACACGCCTGTTACCTATAGAATTACCACCTTCAATAACATGAGATTCTGTAAAGAAATATTCTATATCATTATTTTGTAAAGTAACCTCAATTGCAGGTCTCCAATGCTTTTTACCGTCTTTTCCAACATATTCATAACCTTGACGATAAGCACATTCTGGAAGCCAGCAGCCTTTTGCTTTTTTCCCAAAAAATCTTTTTGTTGTATCAGAACCCACCTTAAATTGAGCATTCAAATTGTTATCAGTTGCCAACAATGGAGAAAAACCGTGTGTAGCACCTGATGTTGTTATTTCAATACAACCTAAATCTTGATATTTTTTGAATGCACCAATTAAATCCATGCCATATTTATCGACAAAAGATGTTTTTATATTATTAAACCAATCAAAATAATATTTAGCCAAATATTTCAGATGTTGAGAATGAGGAACTTTTTCATCAGGGTATCTTTCCAAATCTTCAGATACACTTTTAATTCTTGAATCCAAATATTCTACAAAACCGTATTTCAAATGTTCATCAGCAAGTTGTTCTGCTAAAATTGGAGTAATACCAACAGTTAATTTTGCTTTAATACCTTCATCATACAATTCTGCAATTGCGTTAAGTAGCGGAACATATGTTTCTGCCATACATTCATAAAGATTTTCTTCACCAAACGGCCACATTCCTGCTTTTCTATAATAAGGAAGGTGCGAGTGTAACATAAAAACGAATTGACCTACTGCCATTATTGCCTCCAATCTACTGAACTATATTAAATATAATTCATTTATGTACAAATTATATATAGCACAAAAGGATAAAAAATATAATACTATTTAACTAATTCCGTTGAATAATTTTACAAATATTAACCTTTAAAATTCCATCAAATGGAGTATGTCAAAACACCCGTTGAGTTATATACTGACAGTGTATATGGGAGTGAGGGAAAATGTTAGCACAAACCGTAAGAAGTAATTTGAAAGATATAAATAATTTAAAAATGCGAACAAAAGCAACAAAGTTCAGCAAGTTATTTTCGACTGCTCCTACAGTAAAAAATAATGAACCGGAAATTCGTCAGTTTTTAGCAAAAGACGGATTGATTGAAATCAAAGAAGATGATGCTATGTTTGATGAAATTATAGAATCTGAAACGGTCAAAGATGATGAAATTTCAGAATATATAGTAGAAAATCCGGACGAAGTAATTGTTGAATTCCCAATAATTTCATCTGTTGAACCTGAAGAAAAATTACCGTTTTTTAAATCAATAAGTTATAAATTAGCAAATGCATCATAAAATAAAGAAGAATATATAAACAAAAGAGGACTTGAAAAGAGTTCTCTTTTTTGTTATTGCTAAATTAAAAAGGAGAATAAAAGATGTTTCAAGTATATACATCAAGTGACAAATCAGAATTATCAAAAAACTTGGTAGGGGAATTTAAGGATTGGGACGAAGCAATGGATTGTGCGGAGCAATCAATAGAAGGTAAAAAAGGTTTAAGATATATAGTTGAAGAAACAAACGGCACTGTAAACAGTTACGGAGAATTGATAGCATCGGTAGTTGCAGAAAGCGATTTTAATGAGTAAAAAAAATAAATAAAAAAAGCTCTTGCAATTTTTTTTTCAGCAAATATACTAAGGAAGTAACCAAAATAAATGGGAGCGTAGCTCAGTTTGGTTAGAGCGCATGCCTGTCACGCATGAGGTCGCGAGTTCGAGCCTCGTCGTTCCCGCCATTTACTTAAAATCCCGCTATAACGGGATTTTTTCATTTTATCAGTTCCCCTTATATAGATTGTGTTTCGGCTAATTTTGTTAATATTATTGAATTTTAATTGGTTCAAACATCGTTTGTCCTATTGTTATTTTATCTTGTTTATATAACAGAAGAAAAACTATAAGAAAATAAGTCTTAATTAGATGATTACACAATAACAAATAATAGTTAAATTTTTAAATTCTTTATTGTATTTTGGATTTTTACACAAAAATCTTCTATTTGTTTTCTGCTTTCTTCATCAAGTGAGCTTGAAATCCTGATTAAATCTTCTTCTGAACACTTTTTAGAAAGTTCATTTATTGCTCCCACCTCATTTAATATTATTAAAAAATCGTGTATATCCATATTATTCTCCTAATCTGTTTTTCTTAATATTAACGAAAGTGGAATAATCATTATTATTGTTAAAGCATACACTTTATATGAACTCATAAAAGCACATAAATTTACCTGTTGCATTAGTTGTTTATATATCACCCCATAAGCATATTGTGCTGCTGTTATACTGTCTTGTCCCATTTGCATAAATTGAGCAGTTAGGACATTAATTCTTTCCGCAAAGTTATTATTCAAAACTGTCAAATGGTCTATAAGGTATGACTGGTGTATTTGTCCATACCTTGATACTAAAACACCGACAGATGAAGTTCCGATAGCACATCCCACATTTTTAATAAGGTTTTGTAAACTGGAAGCATTTGTCATAGATTCTTTTGGTATGGTTGAAAATATGACTGTGGTTGCAGTTACAATTACAACAGTCATTCCGACACCTAAAAGAATATTAGGTATGACTATATTTGCATAGGATATGTTTAAATTAAGGCTTGAAAACATATAGCACCCGACGGCAACAATCAATAGTCCCATTATAATTTGGTGCCTTGCATCAAGTACCTTACTTAATATTGCAGAGAGTGCAGCACCCGATAAACTGCCTATACCCATAGGGCCTGCCGCCAATCCGCTTAAAAATGCTGTATATCCCATAAGTGCTTGCAAAAATTGAGGCAAAATCGCTATTGTTCCGTAGCATATAGCAAAAGTTATTGTTAATATTGTCGTTCCAAATGTATAATTCCAGTTTTTTAAGACTCTCAAATTCAATAACGGTTCTTTTGTATGAAGTTCCCAATATACAAATCCTATAAAGGCTATCAAACTACATAATCCTAATTTACAAATGTAAGCCGAATCAAACCAACCGTTTTTTTGACCGTTATCTACCATAATTTGAAAAGTTGAAATCCACATTATTAGAAAAGTAAATCCAACGTAGTCCATTTTATGCCAGCCAACTATTTTTAAATATGGTGGATTTTCAACATACAGTCCAACCATAATAAATGCGGCTATACAAAGAGGAACACTTATGAAAAATACATAATTCCAACAATATTCAGTCGTCAGATATCCCCCCAATATCGGACCGATTATAGGTGCGATTGTTACACCGAGCGAAAAAATTGCCATTGCTTTTGATTGCTCACTTTTTGGATAACTTTCAAGTAAAATTGCTTGTGATAACGGTATTAGACATCCTCCACCTAAGCCTTGCAGAATACGCCCAAATATCATTACTTCAAAGTTAGGAGCACATCCGCATATTATTGCGGCAATACCAAAAGTAGCAAGACAACCCATAAAAAACTGCTTCCTGCCAAATACTCTGCAACACCAGTCCGTAGCAGGTAAAAGTACACTGCATGCGATTAAAAACATGGTTACAATCCAAAGACTTTCATCATCGGATATTGAAAAACTTCCCGCAATGGTTTTTAAAGCAACATTGGCAATAGATGTGTTCAAAACATCAACAAATGTTGCAAGCATGACTGCAATTGTAATTAGTGCCAAATTTGCTTTTGGTCTCCATTCTGTGTTTTCTGTAATTCCTTCTGCCATTTTATTTCCTCTTGTATGGTAATTACAATATATGATAAATACATAATATTGTAAAGATGTTTATTTATGTTAAAATTTTGGATGAGGAATAACATGACAAAACAAGGACTATTTTATAAACTTATTGTATCGGCAAGAATTTCCCAGGTATGCGCTATCCGATTTTTTAACGAAAATAAAAAAGCAGATATTACTTTTAATCAGTATGAAATATTATCAGCATTAAAAAATGGTAATTATTATCAAAGAGATTTGGCGAAGTACTTATTTAAAGGAACTTCTAATTTAAGCAAAGATATTAAAGTATTAGAAAATAAAGGGCTGCTTAAACGAATAATGAAAACCAATAATAATAGAATGGTTAAAACTCTGCATTTGACACAAAAAGGTAAAAATTTAATAGATAAAAATGAAGATTTAATAGAAAATTATATAGACGATATTTTAAAAATTTATAATATTCAAGAATATAAACAATTTGAACAATATTTAGATATGCTTAAAGATAAATTAACAGAATCTGTTGGTATGATTTTGGAATAGAGGCTAAAGAGGATTTTCATGCTTGTTCTTTAAAACCTTGCAATTTATAGAAGGAATTTAAAGTGTATAGATAATTTTTAATATTTATGCTACCATATCAAGTGAAGATATGAGATAACATATCTTTCGGGTAGTAGGGGCATTTATATGCTTGCAATAATTTTGAACCAAGAGTTCGAACCTTGCAACGTCAACCCCGCCATTATAAACAAGCCCGCTAGTCGGGCTTATTTATTAGGAGAAAAATGTATAATAATCGTTTCGAAGATAATGATGAATACAAAGCTAAAATAGATGCATATAGACCTTTGGATGAGAATATTTTAAAGCAGATTAAAGCTTATTTTAAAATCAGCTTTACTTATACTTCAAACGCAATAGAAGGAAATTCACTAAGTCTAAATGAAACAAAAATTATTATTGAAGATGGTATAACTATTGGAGGGAAACCTGTAAAAGACCATTTAGAAGTTATAGGAAATTCTAATGCCTATGATTTACTTTTTAATATTGCAAATCAAAATATACCAATAACTGAAGATACTATATTAAAACTTCATAAAATACTATATTCAAATATAGACGAAACAAATAGCGGCAAATACAGGAATTGTAATGTTTTAATAACTGGTAGTGAATATGAATTACCAAAATATAATGTTGTTCCAAAATTAATGAAAGAATTTTGTTCAAATATTGAATTAAACAAAGAAAAAATGCATTCTGTCGAGTTTGCAGCATGGTTACATGAAAGACTTGTAAGTATCCATCCGTTTATAGACGGCAATGGCCGCACTGCCCGTTTATTAATGAATTTGGCATTACTACAATCAGGATATAATATTACAACAATATCTCCTGTGGTAAGAAATGATTATATAGCCGGTTTGCAAGATGCTCAATTAAAAAATAATATTGTTCCATTCACAAACTTTATTTCTGAAATGGTATTAGAATCTCAAAAAGAATATTTAAGAATTATAGAAAGATTGAAATAATATTTATGCTGACACATCAAGTGAAACCATGAGATAACAATCTTTCGGGTTACAGGGGCATTGTTTATATGTTCGTAATATCTCTTGTATAGTTCGAACCTGTGAGCGTTGTTCCCGCCATTTTAAGAGGGTTCCAAGACACTCTTTTTTAGTGCATAAATATGTATGTGTTATCGTAATTTGTATGTAATTGCAGAGAATGTTGCAGCAAGTTTAAAGTTTTAGCAAAAATGGAGTAAACACCAATCTAGTATAATAAGAATGAGAGTGCACTAAATAAGAAAGAGGTAAAAATGCAAGAGTTAAATTTAAAAAATCCAAAATTAGATAGTTTAAAAAAATTTTTTATTTCAAAGAAAAAATCCTGCGAAGAGCATAAATACGCTTGTTGTGAAGTTGAAAATGGCAATGGATTAGATTGCACAATTGACGATATAAATCGAATTATAAAAGTAAATGATAAAGACGTATTTTATGAAACATTGTTAAATACTGAATTCGCAACAGTTGAAGATATTGAAGATTACATTTTGAAATTAAATAAAGATAGGAATGAATTCATAGAAAAACAGAAAAAAGGAGATTTCAATTGTTAAATTTTGGTTAAAAAAAAAGGATTTTCATCAAAACGGATAAATAATATAAGTGTAGTTGATAAATAAGAAATTGAAAGGAGTGTATTATGAGATTCTTAGTTAAAAAAACACCGGACAATTTTATTCAATCCGTAAATGATGAAATCAGTTCAATTTTGAACAGACATTTTGACAATTTGTATCCTGAATACGGATACGACGAAACTATGGATAAATTATCAATGCCTGTCGAAGTTGCCGACAAAGAAAATGAATATGATATCCGAGCAGAATTGCCGGGAGTAAAAAAAGAAGATCTGGATATTGATTTGAATGACAATTATCTTACAATCAGAGCAACAAAATCAGAAGAAAAACACGAAGATGAAAAATGCTACAAAAAATCTGAATTCAGATACGGCGAATTTTCAAGATCTGTATATTTACCGCAAGAAGTTGACGTTGAAAAAATTGATGCAACTTTAGAACACGGTGTCTTAAAAATTAAAGCTCCAAAAGTAATGAAAGAAAAAGATTCAATCAAAAAAATTACAGTAAAATAATATTTTTGAGACTAAAAGGAGATGCTAAATGCATCTCCTTTTAATTTAATAATTCATCTTGCCTTCTTCAATTAAACGAGCCCCGCAGTCATCTTCAAATATTCCATTATAACAATTAGCACCCCCATCAAGGTTATTTTTCTCTTTGCAAGCTTTAGAAACTCCCCAGATTGAATTGCAGTAATGTGTACCAACATCACTATGTGTATAAAAAGTAAATAAGTCACGTCCAAATTTGTTTGGACCTGAATTTGGACCGTTTGTATCCAGTATGTTTCCTCCGCCATAGCCTGTATCAGATGCAAAATATACCATTGACCCTTCTATTGTAAAAAATCCAAATTCTTTCCCATCTAAAACCCAATCATCACAAACATCATCAGCTTGCCATATACTACTCTCTCCTCTTGGCATTGGTAACTTATCGTAGCCGGAGAGCAATTCTGTGCAGTTATCTTTTGTAATATATTGAACTCCTTTGAAATATCTACCAAGTTTTTCGACATTTTCTGATTTTTTAAAATCGCAGCTTCCGTCGGTTATTTCACAGTCGTTGTCGTTCGCGTACATTCTAAGCGTATTTTCAATTACACTTCTTGCTTTCATAAATTGTGTATAGTACTGCTTTTTCTTATATGTATTCATCAACCCCGGAATTGTCATGGCTGCAACTACGCCGATTACGCCGAGTGTTATGAGGACCTCCGCTAAAGTAAAAGCTGATTTTTTAAAGTGGATAAGTTGATAAGTAGATGAGTTGATAAGTTCTTTACGGTTATTATTCCCACCGTCATTACGAGGGGGATTGTCATTCTGAGGGCGAAGCCCGAAGAATCGCAATACCTTACAAGATTTGCTTGACATTGAGATCTTTCGCCCTGCGGGCTCAAGATGACGATAACCGTCATTGCGAGGAGCGAAGCGACGTGGCAATCCATTTCCCTTACCTAATATTTTTTTCATATATAATTCTCCTTTCTTTTTAATTCCACATGACATAAGCTATCATGTACAAATATTTAAGTCAAATTAATACCTAATAATTTGTTGGTAATTTTGACTTAAATACATTAAAATTTTGTTTGTATGATAAAAGATTTTAAAAAATCATTCGGGTCAAGAGTTAAGTATTTTCGCAATTTATTAGATTATTCACAAGAAGAATTAGCTGAAAAAATAGGAGTTTCATCAAATACAATCAGTTATATTGAACGAGGTAAAAATGCAATAAGTTTCGCAAAATTGCCAACATTATGCACCGCTTTAGAAATCGAACCTTACAAATTATTTATAAACACAACTCCGAACACAGATAATGAAAAAATTGAATACATAAATAACTTACTAAAATTTGCAAATAAAAAACAATTAAATATTATTGGGAATTTGGTAAAAGATATTATTGATAACTAAAAGAAAGGGAGATGCTATTTGCATCTCCCTTTGAGACTATAACCAAGGTTTGTTACCTTTTAAACGATCTTCAAAATCTTTTGCCTTAGCTTCTCTTTCAGCTTTCGCCTTTGCTTCCGCTTCGGCTTTAGCTTTTGCCTCAGCCTTAGCTTTAGCTTCTGCATCTGCTTTTGCTTGTTGTGATTTTGTCATAAAAGGCGGTTTTATTTCTTCTTGCTCTATCCAAGGTTTTTCACCTCTTAGACGTTTATTAAAATCTTCTGCTGCAGCTTTCTTTTCTGCTTCTGCCTTTGCTTTTGCCTTAGCTTCTGCTTCAGCCTTAGCTTTTGCTTCCGCTTTTGCTTTATTTTCAGCATCTATTTTTGCTTGCTGCTCTTTAGTTATACGAGGTGGTCTGACTTCTTCCTGTTGTGGAGTTTCAATCCAAGGTTTTTCACCTCTCAAACGTTTATTAAAATCATCTGCTTTACGTTGAGCTTCTGCTTTAGCCTTTGCTTCAGCTTCTGCTTTAGCTTTGGCTTTTGCTTCCGCTTCAGCCTTTGCTTTAGCTTCTGCTTTTGCTTTTTCTTTTTGTTCAGGAGTTAGTAATGGCGGGTGCCATTTTTCTTCTTTTTGCTCTGCTCCATCTGCAGCTTTTTTACCGTCCGCACCTTTGGATCCATCTGCACCTTTTGTACCTGAACCTTTTGGCGCTCTGTTGATTGGTTTTGCATTTTCAACAGGTTTTGTACCGTCAGGAAGATTGATTTCTTGATCTTTTAAGAAATAATCTATACCTTTTTTATTTGTTTTGTAAGTCGGATTACCCTCTGCATCAACGTTAGCTTTTTTCAAATCATCTACAGAAATACCATGAGCTTTGGCAATTTGCTGCATACTCCAACCCGCAGGAACTTTGAATTTTGGAAGTTCTTTAGCTTGTTCATTTTTGATTTCACCATCATTTTCATCTTTAGGGTTTGCAACATCTGAGATAACATTACCGTCTTTGTCATATTCAACAACACGTTTTGTTACTCCATCTTTTACAAATTCACCTTCATATTTAATAGTTTCGGTTCTTGCTTTACCTTCACCATATTTTGAATATTCAGTTGTTTCGGTTGAATCTGTAGGTTTGCCCTCAGCATCTTTTAAAACTCTTACTTTTCTTGTCGGTTTATCATTACCAATTGCAGGATTGTAGATAATTGTTGTTTTATCTTCATCTGTTTCAATATCAGTATAGTTTTTATTGCCCTGATAGTATACGGTTTTGGCTTTAATTTCTTTGCCGTCTCCTGATTTTGTAGTACCGGCAACCTGTTTTAAAGTTTTACCGTCTGATGCATATTCTTTTACAATTTCTGAATTTTCATCTTTGTAAACTGATTTTACACGATTACCGTTTTCATAAAAATCGGTATTATTATCATCAATTTTTACCGGAGCAGATGCATCATCTTTAATTTCAGCTTTTGCAACAGTATCCATTGATTTGATTGCCGCTTTAATTTCTTTGCGAGAACCTTTGAACTCAGCTTTTGCTTCTTTTACAGAAATATCACCACTTTTGTCAGCATCTAATTTTGCCTTTAATTTTTCAATATCAGTAGAATAAACATATTGATCTTCTTTTACTCCCTGATTTTTGAAATAGTCAAACAACAATTTGTTTGTTTTTTGTAAATCTGAAAGTTTCATTCCATTTTTACTAAACTGTTGAATAGGTTGTTTTCCTACGCCACTTACTTCTGTCATTATTACCGCCTTTCTTGATTGTAGTCTCATATCCCATGTCGGCAGCAATTGAAAAAACTTTACACACAACCATCATATCATATCATATCATATAGGGCATTATAGTTGGGTTTTAGGCATATTTAAATTCAACTTTACAAATCGTTACATTTGGAGCTTACTAAATTATTGTTTTATGAGTAAAATGTTTTTCGCCTTTTACATAATCATCAACTATATGACCATTACCTGTTAGTTTATATTTATAAATAGTTAAACCTTCTAATCCGACAGGACCTCTTGCATGTGTTTTATTTGTTGAAATACCTACTTCTGCACCAAAACCATAACGAAATCCGTCTGCAAACCTGGTTGAAGCGTTCAAATAAACTCCTGATGAATCAACTTTATTCATAAACTTTTCTGCGTTTTCCATATCGGAAGTAATTATGCCGTCTGTATGACCGGAACCGTATGTATTGATATGTTCTATCGCCTCATCTGCGGAATTTACAAACTTATATGATAAAATCTTATCTCCATACTCTATATCCCAAGCCTCAGGATTTGAAACAAGTTTTATTTCTTCTAACTGCAATGATGCCAGAAGTTCGTCTGCTTTGTCGAAATCTTTATGAATTAAAAGAGTTTCAACCGCATTACAAGCACTTGGATATTGAGTCTTTGCATCAACTACCACTTTTGATGCCATATTTATATCTGCACTCTTGTCAACAAAAATATGGCAAATACCGCTTGCATGCCCCAATACAGGAATATTTGTATTGTTTTTTATAAATTTAACAAGATTATTTCCTCCGCGCGGAATAATCAAATTTATATATTCATCACACTTCAACATTTGAGCAACATCATCTCTTGAAAAAACTTGTTGAACAACATTTTCAGGAAAACCTTTCACTGATTTAAGAGCACAATTTATTATTTCTAAAATCTTTTTATTAGTATTTTTGGATTCTTTGCCGCCTTTTAAAATTACGGCATTTGAAGATTTTATCGCAAGAGATGAGATTTGTGAAATTACATCAGGTCTTGCTTCAAAAATTATCCCCAAAACTCCGATAGGACAACTGACTTTTGTTAAAATAAGCCCCTCATCTAACTCTTTTACAAACAATTTTTTGCCGATAGGATCCTCAAGATTCGCTATATCACGAACCCCCTGAATCATATCCCGCATTTTGTTTTCATCTAATTTTAAACGATTAAATGTAGATTGAGTTATTTCACCTTTTTGTACAAGAATTTCTGCATCTTTCAAATCTTGTTTGTTAGCTTCAAAAATTCCCTGTTTATTTTCTTCAAAAGCTATCGCTATTTTATTAAGTGCCTCATTTTTAATAACAGACGACAAGTCCGCAATCTCTAAAGATGCTTTTTTCGCACTTTTTGCTATTTGAACAAAATCTAAATCCATCAATTTCTCCTACAGAATCGTTATATTATCTCTCGTAATAATTGCATCATAATTTTTGAAGCCCAAAATATCCACAATATTATCTGAATGACTGCCGACAAGTTTTTTACAAGAGTCGGAATCGTAATTTACAATTCCTCTCGCAAATTCCTGACTATTCTCATCAACTATCGAAATAACATCACCTTTTTGAAAATTATTTATAACTTTAACCACTCCGATAGGTAAAAGACTTTTCATTTCTTCAATAAGAGCTTGTTTTGCACCGTCATTAACAACAATTTTACCTACAATATTTGTAGCATAACCAATCCAGCGTTTTTTATCGGATAAATTTTCATTCGAAGGTAAAAACATTGTTCCCAATTCTTCACCCTCAAAAATTCTTTTAATAATGTATGGCTGCTTCCCGTTTGCAATTAAAACTTTTCCGCCAAATCTTGTTACAAGCCTTGCCGCCTTTAATTTTGTTTCCATTCCGCCTCTGCCGCCGTCAGAAACACCTGAGGCCATAGCTATTATTTCATCATTAACTTCTTCAACCGATTTAATTAGTTTTGCATTTGGATTTGTTTTCGGATTATTATCATACAAACCGTTAATATCCGATAAAATTATCAGTAAATCTGCATCTAATTCACTTGCAACAAGAGCAGACAATTTGTCATTATCAGAAAAACAAACCTGCATATCTTCTTTAACATAACGCAATGCCACATCAAGAGTGGATACTGTATCATTTTGATTAATTACAGGAATTGCTCCGAGTTCAAGTAATTTATTAAAAGTTGTTCTCAAACTTAAATATCTTTCACGAACAGAAAAATCGTCCTCAGTTAATAATATTTGAGCCGCCGTTAAACCATAAGTATCAAAACCGTTTTCATAAATTGACATCAATTTGCCTTGGCCGATTGCTGCACATGCCTGTTTTAGCGCAGTACCTTGAGTATCTTCAAGCCCCAAACGTTTCTTTCCTAACCCAACAGCACCCGATGTTATAACAATAACCTCTTTGCCGGATTTAACAAGGTTTGCAATATCTTCTATAAATGTATAAACCCTGGGTAATGAAACATAACCCTCATCATTTCTTAAAACGTTTGTGCCGAGTTTAATTACTATACGCTTTGCCTTTATAAATTCTTTTCTGTCCATAAGATTATCTTATCACAATCATATAAAAATTTGATATTCACATATAATGTTACATAAAAATGTTCGTTATTACTATACATGTCAAGTTATTACATATTTATCAAAAAGGTCATTTGGTTCGACCTCCACGAAGTGAGCAATTATTGTTACACGAGACAACAACAAGGGTGGACTTGTTTGAGCGTTTATATAATAACAGACCCTGAAACACCTAACGGCTACGCCGACGGATACAGGCTCACACAAAAATTTTGTCATTCTGAACTTGATTCAGAATCTAAAAATTTTTGGTTCGCTTTGTAAAGTTCAGGGTGACATTTAAGCGAGTTGTCCACCTTAATGTCGAGTGTTACAAATAATTAGCGAACGCAGTGATGGTCGAGGGGGTAAATGTTATAAAAGCGGTTATTTGTGTAATTCCGCCAATATTGGCAGCAGAATACCCCGTGCGGCGAGCACTCTTTGCGGTCAAAGAAAGCGGTCTGCTAAGAACAAAACAATAACATTTTTTATAATATAGTCATATTATCTTTCAATTTAATATATGATTGATTTTTTTGTAAATAATATTAAAATCAAAATATGAAAAAATTTCTAACTGTAATATTTTTAATAGTTTTTGCAATATTCAGTTTTTCTCTTTGCGCAAAAGCAGAAGATCAAAACTCTGTGTCTTACCCCGAAGATGTCGATAAACAAGAAATTACAGATGATGAATACTCTCAAGATATAGACATTGAACAAATGTATCGCGATATGCCTGTTCCGGAATTCAGATATATACACAATATCGACCCCGGAGAATATCAAGATACCAGATATTCAACTTGGTCGCCTTATCCGCTTTTCAGATTGACCTCACCGCTATATTTTAAAACAATCGCAATAGAACCCGGTTATTATTTATTAACCCCGAGAGAACATGATGAGAAATGGTATATTCTTTTTAAAGAAGCAGGGAAAATTAAATACATAGTTCCATGCTACAAAAGAGAAATGGTTCCTATGGATTTTTATAAAAATAATCTTCCGCAAATTAAAATGACAAAAATACAACTGATAAGAGAAAAAACACTTAAATTAATTGGGAAAAAAGTTAACAGTTCTAAAAGAAAACCTATTCCTGATACATACCTAGAAGTTGATGACAGAGATAATAACTTCATATCAATGATAGTATATTGGGGTAATTACAGATATTACTTAGTTTTAAGGACAATTCAACTGTAGTATTTAAAAAAATTGTTTACGGAGTATTATAATAAATGAAAAACTAAAATTGTCACCCTGAATTGACAAGAAAATTAGTTAAGCTTGCGAAACGTAATTTTCTGTCCCTGCGCAGTATTTCAGGACCTATATGAAACAGATTCTGAAACAAGTTCAGAATGACATAATAAAAAAAGGAGTTAAAAAATGAAAAAATTTATACAACTATTTATGGCATTTTCAATAATATTTATGGGTTTAAGTTCTTTTGCCGCAGGAGGATTTCTTAATCCAAACCTTGATGTAACAGAAGTTAGAGCAAGCCATGTACTTGTAAAAACCCGTAAAGAAGCAGTACAAATCAAAAAACAAATCGAAAAAGGTGAAATAACTTTTGAAGATGCTGCAAGACAATATTCTCTATGTCCATCAGGTCAATATGGCGGAGATTTAGGGTATTTTAACAGGAAACAAATGGTTCAGCAATTTGCAGACACCGCATTTGATTTAAAAGAAGGACAAATTTCCGATCCCGTAGGCACAAAATTCGGCTGGCACATAATCAAAAACACCGGCAGAAGATAGGGGTAAATACTATTACTTCCTATACCCTAAATCTCTAATATAAAGAAACTAGGAAAAAACCTTAGAAAACTCCGTAAATCCAAAGGTCTTTCCCAAGAAGAACTATCCCTGAATCTTGATTTTGACGGTTCATATATTGGCAAGGTCGAGAATGGAAAATTAAATATTACCCTTGACAAATTGATAAATATTGCAGAATATTTTCAAATTGATATTATAGAACTTTTAAAATAAAAACACTTGAAAAAAAATATTTTTGTGAGAGAATGGACTTGCGCGATAGAAATCGCAGGTATGGCAAGGTAGCTCAGCTGGCTAGAGCGTTCGGCTCATACCCGTGAGGTCAGAATAAAGACTATAAAGCCAAATAACCTGATACTAAAGGGTTTTAAGGTTATCAAAAAATTAAATAAAAACAAATTGTTGCAAAATTGTTGCAAGTATGTTTTAAAAGAGAATGAAAATTGAATAGAAATAAACGAACAAGGCTGGGTAGCTCAGTTGGTTAGAGCGTTCGGCTCATACCCGAAAGGTTCGAGAGTTCGAATCTCTCCCCAGCTATTATAAATAAAGAGTTTCCACGATTTAGGAAACTCTTTTTATTTGCCATTGTTGCAATTTGTTGCAACAAAATCATAGAATTTTAGTATAATTTTAAATCATTTAACAGTTTACATGTTTATGATATTCTTAAGAAAAAGGAGTGGAGTATGGCAATACCTGATTTTCAAACTTTAATGTTACCGTTGTTAGAATTATTAGAAGACGGCAAACCTGTTAAATTATCAGAAATGGTTGATATAATGTCTGATAAATACAATTTAACAGAAGAAGAAAGAAATGAATGGTTGCCAAGTAAGGTTCAAAAAACCATGTATAATCGTGTAGCATGGGCAAAACAATATTTAAAAAACTCTGAATTAATAGAATCTCCAGAAAAGGGTTCTTTTAAAATAACAGAAAAAGGTTTAAATATTTTAAAATCAAAACCTGAAAAAATTGATTTGAGATTTCTTAAAAACTTAGACAAAGAAAATCAACCCGAAATAGAATCAGAAATACAAGAAACGCATATCGAAGAAAATAAAACTCCAGAAGAATTAATTGAGAATGCTCAAAGTTTATATACCGAGAGTTTGAAAAAAGAGTTATTAGCAAAATTAAAGAGTGTTGACCCTGTTCAATTTGAAAGAATAGTTTTAATTCTTATGGAAAAAATGAACTACGGTGTTGGTTCAATGACTCCGACAAGCCATGATGGTGGCATTGACGGGATTATTGATGAAGATGAATTAGGTTTAGAAAAGATTTATCTTCAAGCAAAAAGATATTCTGAAAATAAAGTAAATGAAAAAGAAATGCAAAATTTTGCTGGAGCTTTAGGCTGTTCTCCTGTTCGTAAAGGTGTATTTATTACAACAAGTTACTTTGATGAGAGAGCAAAAAGAAAAGCTGATTCAATTCAAGGGAAAGTGATAAGACTTGTTGATGGTGAAGAACTAACAAGATTGATGATAAAACATAATATTGGTGTTCAAACGAAAACAAAAATAGAAATCAAAAAACTTGATGAAGATTTCTTCAACGGCGATGAGTAGATATGCAAAAATATTGTATATATTCTAATGAATATGTTGATGAAAGCGAATTAAACAAAGAACACATTATTCCTAAAAAACTTGGAGGACAATTAGATTTTTCTGTTTTGGTTTCAAAAGAAATAAATTCTCAATTAGGGTCAAAAATAGATGCTCCTTTTGTTAACGACACCTTTGTTCAATTACATAGTAAATCTTATAATTTCAAAGGACACTCAAAAAAGGTAACACCGGCACTTAAAAATTCTATAATTAAGGAAACAAATGAAAAAGTTGACATTTCATTTAAAAATAACAAAATGATTTTTCATAAAAAATGGTCTAAAAATTCGCCAGCATGGACTAAAACTCTTGAACAATGTAAGGCAAAAGTTATTGAATGCAATTTCACAATGTCTCAAGATATATATGTCAGGTTTTTTGCGAAATTGTTATTAGCAACTGGTTATTACTTATATGGTGACACCTTTGTGCAATATGGATACCATGAGGATTTGCGTAAAGTTATGAATGCAGATAAAGTTGATAAAATAATTGATGACCCTTCCTTAAAAATAAAAATTTTATCATCATTTAAAAATCCTGATGCATTTATGCATATAGTAACATCTGATTTTGAGGCTTTTAAAAATTATCATGTTATATGGAGTTCGTTTTATACAAATGCAGTTGTTTTAGGAGTCTCTTTTTTTGGAAATAAATTTTTATCTGCAAATTGTATAATATCAGATAATCCAGAAAAATTCGACATAGCTGGCAAGGGCAAAGTAATATTAAAAGAACTATCAACTGATAGTCCACGAAGACTTATAAAAGTTACACAAGAAGATTTATTAATAAAATTTGCTGAAACATATATACCGGATTTTAATATCTCTAAAATTATAAAATTAGCAAATAAAAATAATTCTTAATTTTTTATTAAATTTTAGGGGAGATTTATTATCTTATTGTAGAATAACGCTAGACTTGGAGGAAAAATGAAAGCATTGGAAAAACTTGAAATACAAGAGAATAAAAAACAACTAAAATCAATTATTAAAAAATTAAATGATAAACTCAATGAATTAGAACAGATTAACAATAATGATGAATTCAATAATTGGCATATATATTTAGTTGTTTTTGTAAGTAGTTTTCTAGAGCCTAAATCTGCACAATTGGAGCAGGTACTTAGAAATAGGATTTATAATATCAGTGTATATCATAAAACTTTTGAAGAAGAAAAGAGTAATGCAAAATTAATTCTTCAAGGTTTAATTGATTCGCTTTTAATAAATGGCTTACCTCAAAAAAATAAAAATGATAGTGGAATAAACTTAAATAATAACACTACTGTTAATCAAACTCAAACTATAAATGTTGATATATCACAAATATTGCGTGAAGAACTTGGGAATGCAAGAATTAGAGAACTTGAAAACCTAATAAAAAACGAAAAAAATGTTGACTCCAAGTTTTCTGTAATAACAAACGCATTACGAGATTTTGGCATAGAAACATTGTCATCAACATTAGCAAAAGTTTTATTAAGTTATTTAGGTAAATTTTAAAATATCGATAGAGTATTATATCACCACATCATTCATGGCATTGCCTCCGATTTCGTAGAGTTCAGGCATTAGGTGTCCGTACTTGTCTAGGGTTACTTGTATTGAGCTATGCCCCATTTGTTGTTGAATAAATTTTATCGGAATATGCTTTGAAATCATTAAACTAGCGTATGTGTGGCGCAAGTCGTGAAAACGAATATCTTTCACTCCTGCAAGTTTTAGGCAAGGTTTGAAAAATCTTTTTGCCATATTGTTTGGATCAATATACCCTCCTGTACTGTTACAAAAAACGATATGGCTTTTTGGGGCCTTTTGTTTCCAGTCTTTTAGGACAGAAATTAAATTTTCAGGTATCGCAACATTTCTGACAGAATTTTTTGTTTTGGTTTCTTCTGCTCTGCCATGGTTAAGGCTCTTATTTACTCGGATAAGTTTTTTGTCAAAATCTATGTCATTCCAAGTTAGTGCCAAAAGTTCCCCTCGCCTCATTCCTGTTGCTATTGCAGTTTGCAGTAAAGGATAAAATGTCGGATAGTTTTCTTTTGCAGTAGTTAAAAGTGCCTTAATATCAAAAGTATCAAGAAATTCCATTTCCATATGTGGAAGTTTTAGCCGTTTTACAGAGGTTACAGGGTTATAATTTAAAAAATTTCCTTCTATCGCTTTGTTAAAAATTCCACTCAATAGATTTATAGTGTGATTAATGGTCTTTGCCTTTAACCCCTTATCCTGCATATATTTTATATAATCTCTAATTACATTTGGAGTAATTTCAACAGCTTTATACTTTTCAAAATAAGGAATTAGATGATTTTTCAGATATCCCCTATATCCAAGAATAGTATTTAATCGGCAATATGAGTTTGCGTAGTTGTTCATAAAATTTTCTACAATAGCTGTAAACATAACTTGAGTGTTTTTATAAACATAAGAACCTTTATCAATTTCTATGCGCACTTTTGCAAGATAGTTTTCAGCCTGTGCCTTTGTCTTAAAGCCACTTTTTACTACTCTTTTCTTGGTGTTGTCTATAAAATCAACAGACCAAGAACAACCGGTTGAACCGTCTTTATTTTTCCAAGTTCTTTTTGTTACTTTCATAATTATATATACGAGAAACTTCGTACCTTCTTCTACAAGGGATAAAATTTTGAGTATAAAAATAAAAGCCGATAGGCTAAAAATCCCTTATATATAATAAAAACACCCCTCAAAATATTTTGTCAAATATTTCAAGAGGTGTTTTGTACGGTAAAGAACACAACAAAAGTGGTTATTGTTTAACAACATAAAAAGTACGGTCAATAACTCTGTTTTTATTGTCATAGTATGTAACAGTTACAGTCCTATTTATCTTATCAACAAAAACAGTTTTTCTCGGCTGTTTAATTTTACCATGACAGCCTTTTTGTCTTGGTATAATACCGTTTGAGAGTTCATGAAACCGTTTTTCATTAATGTAAATTGAATTCATTTTTAACCGCCTTTCATTGTGTTTATCAAAATCCTGAAATATTAAAAATGAGGTCATTGGTAAGGCTTAGGTGAGTTTATATATATAGTCAAAATGGAAAATTTTGCCAAAATTTATAAATACCTTATAGAGCCTTACCAGTTGCCTCAATTTTTAACTATCATACTTTGGGAATAGTTTACGAGGTTTGGAATATTGATAAAGTTCTTCTCTTGTCATTTTTAAAGCCTTATTAATCCTACCCTCTTGAATATAAACAGGTTTGCTGACTTTCAAACCATTTACATCTCGAAAAATATGGCAGTCTATCATACCTTTTGAGTAGTATTGATTTACACGCATTAGTTCAAGTTTACCGTTTATGTATTTGAAAAAATATTTTAGATCTAGGTAAACAAAACCTCTATCAGCCTTATGTATGTGCCGTTCTGTAAGATTTTTGTAATCAATCTTATAGGTTATGAATCGTTTTTCTTTTCGCTTGTGATCATAGACTGTTTCTCTAATAATTTTATAGTTTGGTGTGTCATAACAATAATTAAAGAAACTTGTTTTAATCTTATGATTACCCTCAAAATCTTCAAAGATTTCATCTTTTGCAAGTTTTCCATTTTCTTTTTTTAAATGATGAAATAATTCATAATAAAATCGCTCAAGTAGGAATATCCTGCAATTTGTAATGTCAGTCATACTCTAACTCCATTCTAGTGTGCTATTTGTTGGGTGTACTACAATAATTTTGGATATGTCTTTATCGGTAAACCTTAAAAGTCTGCCGACTTTGACATATCCAATTATCCCTTTGTGAACCCAGTCATAAAGAGTAGATTTTTTGATGTTTAGCTTCTGTGCTACTTCATCAGGGGTGTACATCTGTTGCATATTTTTATCACCTTCCTTTCGTTTTGTGTAATTTATATACATATACGAGAGGTTTGGTGATTTATGCTACATAGCTAAAAGAAAATTAAGGGCGAATGTTGCTTCTTTACAGGCTTTGAAAATGTAGTTCGTGTCGTTTTCAAGTTCTTTGAGCCAACTGCCTACATAATTTGAAGTGTTTTGAATATTTGGAGTTATCCCAAAATTAGCACATAAAAAACTTGCCCCAATTTCTGCAACAAGTTCCTCAAATGCTCTACCCCTTTCACTATCTGCGTCATGTGTGTCAAATCTGTCAAGGCAAATTTCTTGACCAGTCCAATGAATTAATTCATGAAATAATGTTGAATAATATCCCTCATTATTTTTAAATTTGGATTTGTAAGGCATATTGATATAATTATTTGTTACATCATAAAATGCACGCTCGCCTTTGTGAATTATTTTTGGGTTTACTCTTTTAAGAAAATTCTCAACATTGTCAAGTTTAGCAATATTATTGTTTTCAGTATCAAGTTTTAAACCTTCCACTTGGTCAAGATTAAAAACTTTTTCAACCTTGAAAAAAGGAGTGATGACATATTCATCATCACTCCCATCTTTCAGCTCCTTTTTAGGAAAACATGCTATAACCTGTGTACCTTTTGAACCCTTTTTAACCTTTGCATTAAGACTGCGTGCTTGTGCAAAACCTAACCAATAATTATTAGTAAAACCTTTAAGTCTTGCAGTTAGCCATAAATACAAAATATTTATGCCTTGATACTGCTTTTTAGTTTTAAAATTTACAGGAAGTTGGCATCTTTCAAAAGGACATTCCCAAGGTCTAACACCTTTTTTTAGCGCATTAATTATTTGGCTTGTTATTTCCTTCTGAAACTGTTTCATTTATTACCTCCTAAACTTCTTACAGATTGTAAAAAGACAGTAGTGGTAATTGCTCGTATGCTTTCCTCACTCTTAAAATTTGTTACCTGACTTCTGACAAGTTTGTCGCAATTTTCGTAGTGTTGTGCAAGTACCTTCGCTTTTTTTAAGAGATAATCTTTAACTGTTTCATTGACTTTTTCTTGCTTTGTAACAGATTTTGCAACTTCTTCAACTTCTTTTTTCAAAGGAAAAATAATAATTTTATTGTTCTCTTTAGTAATTGATACGGGCTGATTCCGTTTCAAATTCTGCAAAAAATCATCTTCGGGTTTGCCCCATTTGGTAACAAGATCACCGTTTACGGTTTCAAACACGACATTAACGCGTCTGCCAAACTTTGTTGCTACTTCTTTACAAGGGTATTTTACCTTTGCTTGTACTGAATTTGTCATAATTGACCTCCTTTGTTGATGTACTACCTTCGGATTTGTGTCCGGTCTGTCAAGTGTGTCAAGGCAAATAAAATAATGAAACAAGGCTGAAAGCCTGTTATATTGCCTATATTTATAATAAAACTTGGTCAAATAGAGATGTCAAATTATGAAAGTCATAATGTAACAAAATATTGCAAATTCTCTCACAGAGCAGTTTTAAGGTTATTGGGTTATCAATGTACAAAATAAAAACTGATACTTTTAATAAAATCAATAGATTTTATTTAGTATAAAAACTTAATTCAAATGATTATATTATCTGTGTTACTGTAATTCTTTTGTGTTCTATCTTTTTGTTGTGTGTCTTATTTTACTTAAAATTTTTCTCTTGTTGTTTCTTTTTTTACTTTTGCTTGTTCTTTTTCTTCTTCTTCTTCTTTATTTAATTTTACTCAGCTAAGCCGAAAACACTCCTACTGGAGTGTCTTCGTGTGAAAATCGGTTTCATATTATGAAACTTACATGAATATACGAAAATTAAGCAACAACTTTTACGAAGATAAGTTGAATTCTATTTCAAATATTATTTACTATGATAAATTATAAATTTTATATTTCCTCCATATAGACAAACTCGATTATTATTTTTGTTTAGAAATAATAAAGGTCGTTGACTATTTTTCTCATATGTATTGGCACTCTTTAATGTTTCAAGTAATTTTGCAGAATACATGAAGAAACTTTTACCATTTGCCTCGTTTAATATATCAATATCATCGCAACTTAAATCTGAAAAAAATGTTTGGGAATCTCTTGCAAATTCTTTACAATTATTTTCTGTAAATAAAAACATTGTATTGTTTTTAATTTTCATTTTAACAATACCTTTGTTCAAGATATCATTTTGTTTAATAAATATTTCAAGCCGTTTTAATAAGATATTAGGATAACCTTTAACATAAATAGGCGTTTTGAGAACAGGGTATATCTCATTGCTTAAGTTTTCTTGTGTTATTTTCATTCGTTCATCAAAAATCGCACTTATTTTGTTCGTATTGTGTATAGTGTACAATATTAGTTGTAATCTATCTGAAATTTTTACATATATTGAATGGTTAAAGAAACGGATTTCTATTTTAGCTATATTATAACTAAAGTTGTTCACAATGTTTTTATCAAAATTTTTACATACATTATAAAAGAATTTTAAATGTTTTGTTGAAACAACCATATTTGGTAAATCTAAATTATTGATCACGAAACTAAATTGTTTTTGTATGTATGTATCATTATCTTCGTGAATGTAGTATGCTGTTTTGTCTTTTATATAGAAGTAGCCTTTTAAATCCTCTTTGCATAAGGCAGTTATTTGTAAAAAGTCTTTAAATGACTCCCGTTCAAACTTAAGTTTTTCTTCCTTATTGGCATACTTAAAGCGAGCAATTATTTTCGCAATTTCCTGTTTATCAACAGTGTAGTCATTAATTGAGGCATCTGTTAAGCCATCTATGTTTATAGTAAGTACAGTATCCTTTTTATAAAATCTTATAGTTCTACAGTCTTTTGGGATTTTCTTTAGCATAAACATAAAATCATATGCATCTACAGTAAATAAATCCTCCAAATACTTTGAGTTATCTTGATTCAATACATCAATATTTGTAAAATATTGAAAAAACTCAGTCTTGAATAATATTTCAAGTTTTTTATTTTTAGAAAAAATGTAGAAATATTGCTTGTATTCTTTTTTACGAATTACTTGCAGTAATGGAGTTAAGGCTTTTTGTAAATCCGATACATTAAATTCTACAAACTTGCCTCTTTTAAACTCATCATTAAGATAGCCTAAATTATTATTGTTTATCATTTTCTTTACTCCATTCTTTAATTTTTATACCTTTGTAACCTCTTTGTTTATCAATTTTAATAGGTTGAAAACCTTTAATCTTAAGAATTGTACCAACTTTGTTTGGGGGAAATGCTTTATAATAATTTTCATCACAAAAGCTTTTGTATGCTTTATTCAATTCAGATGATTTAATTTCGGCATCCATCTTTTTATCACACATTCTGTCAATAAATTCACTAACATTATCATATTCATAGCGATATTTATTTCTTAAATCTTTAAGCTCTTTGGGAATATTTAAACCTTCTTTCTTCCAGTTATTGTAACCTTGTATGCACCAATTCAATATGCCTTGTGCCTCTTGTTTTAATGTTTCAGACATAAATAAATCTCTTGTCTTTTGAGTTATATTCTTATTAAATGGCAAAATATGACATCTACGCCAAAAAGAATTTGTAAAATCTTCTATATGAGGGAATGTGTTACAAACAATAATCAATTTTGATTTATTGATAAATTCTATTTGCTTTTGCCTGTATTCAAAGCCTATAGTGTCATTTCCTGTAAGTTGTTTAAATATTGACAAATTAATTTTGTTATTATTGGGGTATTCGTTTATTATCGCTAATCTTTTGCCTATCAAATTAACCTGTTCTTCATGCGACAGTTTATTATCTTTTATGATCATATTGTAGTTTACACTACTTGCATAACTTCCGAATACATGCCTTAATACTTCTAATAATGTCGTTTTACCATTTGCCCCGCTCCCTATAAAGAAAAAGGCACACTGTTCTTCTGAATACCCTGAAAGGCAATAACCGACAACTCTTTGAAAATAATTGATAATCTCTTGATTACCCTCAAATATCGTATTCAAAAAATCCAAGAATTTTGGAATCTCAGTATAATCCGAATCATATCCTATATTTACTCTACTTCTACTAAAATTTGGTTTCTTAAAAAATACTTTTGTCTCAAGATTTAACCAATTGTCACACACCAATAGCATTTTTGGATTTCCATATATATCGTCAAGACTTATTTCTGGTATTTCTTGCAAAAAGTCCGTCACCTGCGTACCCTTCACTCCAAACTGATTTTTTAAAATTTGGATAACCTCTCTTTTGTTTACTGGAATGCACAATTTGTCTTGCAGTTGATAATATTGATTAATTTGTCTGCAATACTGGAATTCTGTTTCTTCAAATAAATTTTCTTTTTCCATATATTTCCCTTTCTCTACTTTGTATATTACTCTTTATTACTTCCACGACATCGGTGTGCTTGTGTACATTATTAAAAAATTTTATTTTTTTGTCAAGGGATAAATAAAAAAGCTAGTTAAAAAAATAATTTTTAACTAGCTGTAATATCTAATTTATTTGGATTTAAGACATTTTTAAATCTCGTTTACATTTTTTAATAAAGTTTGTTTTACACATATCTATTGAGCATATAGTTATACCAACTCTTTAAATCCTTGTTACACTTGAATTTATCTAGGCATTTATCCCAATATGCACCGATAAAACGCGATTTATGTTCTTTATTTAACAGTTTAGCCCATATTGTATGTAGTTCTTGACCTATGTATTGCTCTAATCCCTTTGAATATTCACATTGTTTAGCCGTTAAGATATTTAATTTGTCATTTGCACTGTGGCTTAAGTGCATAACGATATAATCTTCTATTACATAATCGCCAAATTTCATACCAACTGTTTCTTGTCCTAACATGTGTTGCCTTAATAACTGATAAAAAGGCTCATAACAGACATCATATAACCCCCAATTATCAAGTGTTGCCATCTTAAATAAAATTTCTTTTTGTGCTTTTCTATCTCTTGCTATAATCGGTGAATATCTTGCAAGTCGTTCTATCCCTTTTGCACCCAAAAATTTGCCTGTATTAGATTTTGAGCTATAACTCTCTGTAAACTTCCATTCTATAAGTATCTGCGTAACCTTTCTATTGATTTTAGTTAGTATATAAGCATCTATAGAAGTTCTATGATGTCCTCGTAAATATCCATATTCTTCACCTATAGGGGATTTTTTAGGTCCTATCCATTCAAAAATTATATTACCACCGTCTTTATACAATGTATCCTCAAACATTGAATTTGGCTTAATTGTAAGCACTTCATCAACTTTCAGACCAAGACATAATAACAATTCTTTCAACTGTTCCTTATTTTCGGGTTTAATAAACGGATACCAAAAATTAAAGCAGCTTGCTTGTGAACTTAAAGGACTTGAAATCCCTTTATGTAACTTAATTCCTCCCTTTTTAAAAATTTCATAAATTTGATTTGAAAACAAATTGTTTTCTTTGAATTGCATCTGATAATTCTTCGATAACGTTGTTGTCATTGTTCTTTACTCCTTTTCTTTTACCTCTACCAAGGCACAAGAATACCACCTCTGAAACATAACAGAAGTGTGTATTTTGCTCCTATTTAAATAATAACCACCCTAAAATTTGAGTGTCAAGTGTTAATATTGTTTAGTATTACTCTCTTGACTTAAAGTAAATTATATTTTATTATTTATTCGGAGGTATATTATGGATTTAATTGATGATATTGTAAATATTCAAAAAAAATACTTTAACAATGAGGATATTTCTATTGAATTATCTGAACTACTAGTAAGAGTCAAAAGAGGCGAATATGCGAAAAACCTTTCATTATCAAGAGATTATTTAGATAATTATAAGGATATTAATAAAGTCGCATACTTTTTAGCAAAATTTGATCATTATGAAATTAGCAAGGAATTGCGTCCGACACCTGCAATAAGAGAAATAGCAGAAAAATTAAATGTTAAAGCAAATACTTTAAGAAATAAAAGAGATATGTTTGATTCAGTTGTAAAAAAAGATAAACAAAAATTGCTTAGCAAAAAAGAATATGAACATTTAACAATTAGAACAGGGCGCTTTAAAGAAAATGAACAAGTAATATTACCTCCAAAGTTGGCAGAAACCAATAACGAATGTATAGACAAATCACATGACGAATTGCTTGCCGAAGTAAAAAATATTCTTGGCTTAAACTAAATCATTATAAAATGTTTGAGCAGATTTATACCTACATTGATTTAGTATTTTTAATTAAAAATAAAAGTACCATCAAACAAAATTGAAACAAATTAAAAGTCTTGGAATGACCTTGTATGCACTCCAAGACTTTATAATTGAAAAAATAAAAAGTATCTAAAACTTGTCCGGTAAAAAATTACCACCCGAAAGAACCACCATTCATTAAATAAATCATTCCACCTTCTGCAACACCTTTAATAATTCCTCCAAACCTTTTTGCAGGACCTACTCTCTGTGTTTGAAGTTGTCTTTGCTGTTGGTTTTGAAATGATTTTTCAGCATTTGTAAGATTTTCTTCTTTCTTAAATCCAAAAACTTCTTTAACGGTGTATTCTTTATTCGGATCTATTTCATCTTCAGGATTTAAAGGGTCAGCATAGCAAAATTGGAATGACACTAGTAATAGCAAAATTGTTAGAAATATTTTCATTTTATTTCCCCTGTATTTTTTTCCCTAAATGTTTATCAAAAACTCTTATAAAATGCTTATCTACACAAACAATGTTATTTTCAATAAATACTTCACGACTAACATCCATAATATTTACTTCTTCAAAAGTGCGAACATCAATGAATGAACCTATTTGAAAGTTTAACATTTTCTCTAAATCGGCTTTGTCTTTTGGATTACTTGCAAGTAATAATTTTACTTCTTTTTTATCTACAACATCTTTTAATTTTTTGTTTTTATATTTTTCCTGCAAATCGAAAGATTTTTTTAATAAATTAGACTGGGTAATTCGCCATTCTTTTGCAATAATATCGTTGTACTCTTTTTCTATCGTTTGAAACTTCTTAATATCTGTTGCATCGGCTTTTTTGTAATAATCCATAGTAAAAGCACGAGTTAGTTTTTTAACAATTTTTCCTTTGGGTGTTATATCGGTATATTCATAATAATTGAGTTCGCCTAATGGGTATTTATCAAATTCATCATGAGGCATTTTTGAAACGTAGTAGTAACTTTTTATTAGCTCCGGACTTACAGACATAACATAAGGGAATGTAAACCCTGCATTAGGTCTTGTTCGCTCATATTCTTCTTGTTTCCTTTTTTCTTCTGCAAGTCGTTTTTCTTCTTCGGCTTTACGCTTTGCCTCCTCCGCTTTTGCTTTTGCTACTGCTTGTTTTTGAGCCGTAATTTTTTGTGTAGTTTTTTTCTGTGATGTAGATGTTGTACTGCTTTTACCTCGGTTATAATTATAATATTGTTTCATAGCTTCGTTAATTTCTTGTTCTGTTGGATAACGACCAAGATTAAACATTAAGGTTTGAGCAATACCTTCTCGCACTTGACTACTCATATAACCACTATTAAAACAAGAAACCTTTTTGTTATAACAATTATATGAATTACACATTTTTTCATAACAACCGTAAGTTGTATCGCCAAAATACTCTACATGTTTGTATGTGCTATCAGCCATACAAGATAATGCAGTTAATAATATTGTTGTAATTATAATAATCTTTTTCATATTTTAACCTTTTTACCACATGTTATAACATTTAGAATTAAGTTCTTCCTCATTAATCTCGCGTTTTACACTATCTATTCCCTTACTTTTAAATTCCAGCCATAACTTTTTAATGTATGATTTATAGTATGTGCCTTCATTATCAGAATCAGAAAACGCATAAATTCTCTCATATGGTAAACTTTCCAATGGTTCTATGATGTTTTCATTACAATTAACTTTTACTAATTCTTCTACTGTTCCATGTTCTCGATATTTTAAACCTATACAATAATTATCAGCAATTTTATATTGTTTCCCCATTTCAAAAAGGAAAGCTATTTCTTCTGATAAAGGCTCCATTGCACTCTTATCTTCAAAAATTTTTATTCGTTCTTCCGGTGTCATTTGCTGAAATTCATATAGCCTAAATAAAAAATATTTCATATCATATACTATATCTGTACCACATATTTGTTTTTCATAAACATAATTTTTAGGAGGTTCAGTTACTTTAACTCGAAATCCATTTTTTACAAAAATTTTATTATTGGTCTCAGAATTTATAGATATTTTATGTGAACCCAAAAAATAACCTCCAACTACTGCCAATATCACTACTCCAACTACACTTAATGCTATAAAAATTTTATTCTTCATTTAAACTCCTTTTATTCTTAAAATCATCATTGAAATTCGTATTTTGCATGTAAACCCGAATTTCAAAATTATTTTATGCCATTCAATAGGCTATGTCAAGAATTTAGTAGCCATTCAATTTCCTTATTATTTTTAATGAAATCAATTAAAATTAAAAAAGGACTTTTATCATGAATGAACTTGAATTTAAAAGGCTTTTAGGCTCAAGAATTAAAGAACTAAGAACAAAAAAAGAGCTAACTCAAGAGGAGTTAGCAGAAAAAATTTGTGTTGGAGAGCGAAATTTAAGTAAAATTGAATGTGGTGAAATCTTTTTTAAATTGAAAACTTTAATGGGTTTGCTATCTACACTTGAAGTTGAACCAAATGAACTTTTTGATATTACAACATCTAGAGATGAAAACGAACTAAAAGAAACTTTAATCAATGCTATTCAAGAAAATAAAGTTGATGTTAATCTTCTCTATCGCATTTATAGATCTATAAAATACTAGAATACTTTACTTTATGCTATAATCATTTTATGTTTGACAAGGTTATAAATTTATTTTGTACAGATAAACAAACTTTTGCGTTATATTTACAAGCTTTTGCAACTATTATGATTGGAATACTGGCTTGGACTGCGGCAAAAGGTCAAAATGTAATAGCCGAAAAAAATGCACGAAAAGAATTATTTAAATTGAGATATGAAAATATCTATCAAGAAACAAATGATTTATTTTTAAAATGCAATTTAATAATTAATAATTATGATTCCATTAAAGGTAAAAATAAGAAGGAACGAGAACAAAGCATTAAAATATTGCAAGATAAATATTGGGAAATTAAACATAATTTTAATACAAAAATGGATTTAAATCAGTTTTTAATAAAACCAAAAGATTATGATAAATTAACTACATTTTGTGATGAATATTTAATGCATGTCAAAGACTATATATATGGTGAGAGTAAAGATGAAGTATGCCCAAATTACTATGTGGCAACAATATTTAATAAACATAATGAGAAAATATTACAAATCCTATCGTCTTATTTATCTCATGAAAATGAAAGTAGATTTTCTTTTTATATTTATAAGGGAATAAAATATTTAAAAGCTCACATAATCTTATTTTTACAAGATTATTTTCCTAGTTTTTGTGAAATGTTAGGTTCTATTCTTTTATTTTTTATGCTATTAGGTGGAATTCTTTTTGGCTTTTTAGAGTTACTAAAAGAAATTTTAAAGGCTCCAATTAAAATAGAAAATGGGAAAATAAATTTTAAATTAAAATTAAAATCATCATATTTAAAAAGAAATAGACCTTGGCCTTTATAAAAATTTGACCTAAAATTTTGTTGCAAAATTGTTGCAACAAAAAATCAAAAAACATCAAAATTGACCAAAATAAACCAAAATTAAAATCGTTGTAATTTTTATAAATATCGGTTATAATCAACATATCATAAAGGTTTATAGTTATTGACTTATAAACCTTGTGAAAAGTTAAATGGGACAGATTACAACTCATACCCGAGAGGTCGAGAGTTCGAGTCTCTCCCTTGCTAAATTAGACGGAATAGAGTTTACCTCTGTTCCGTCTAATTTTAATAAGTATAGCAATTATGAAAAATTTCAAAATTTTAATTTTAATACTTATAACCATAATCATAGGCAGTATTGTAATTTATATTCAAACTCCAAAGGTTAGCGTTTTAATGTACCATGATGTTTTCAATAAAAACGAATTACCCGAAAATGTCGTGGATAAAAAAGGTCGTATTGTAGATAATTGCATTATTACAACAGAAAATTTCAAAAAACAAATGAAATTTTTAAAGGAAAATAATTATCACACTCTTAATCTTGATGAATTTTATGATTTTGTGGTAAATGGCGCAAAAATACCTAAAAAAAGTGTCCTTATTACTTTCGATGACGGGAGAAAAAGTAATATAGTTAATGCATATCCAATTTTAAAAGAAAATAACCAACATGCTGTTATTTTTCTTATTACATCAAAAATTCCAACCAAAACTTCAAAATTTGACTCAAAAAAATTTCAACATATGAGTTTTGATGAAATAAATAAAAGCAAGGACGTTTTTGAATTTGCAAGCCATACACACAATATGCACAAAAGAGAAAATGATACAAATAAAGCTTTTCTTTTATCAAAATCAAATGATGCAATCCGAAAAGATTTAATAAAAAGTTTGGAATATGTTGATAAGCCGTATTTTGCATATCCGTTTGGCAGTCATGACAAAAAACTTTTTTCTGTTTTGGAAGAAAGTGGTTTTAAATTAGCATTCACAACGCGCAAAGGTAAAATCAGAAAAGGTCATTATCCGTATAAAATAAACAGATATGGAATAAAAGAAAAATACTCCATAAATAAATTTAAAAGAATTGTCGGAAATTAAAATAAATATATATACCTAATTCCAATATTATACAAAAGGGCAATGAAATATTAAAATAAATACCTCAAAATAAGAACAAGAAAGCGAGGTTAATTATGTATATAATGAAAATTATTGCCTATATTTTAGTAATTATTGGTGCAATAAACTGGGGTTTGGTAGGTCTTTTTAATTTTGATCTTGTTGCAACACTTTTAGGAGATATGACAATATTATCACGTATTGTATACGGACTTGTCGGATTAAGCGGAATATTTTTATTATTTGCACATCGAGATATATATTACCGTCATGAATTATAAAAAAATAGGATTGAACTTATCGTTCAATCCTATTTTTTATAATTGATTTAAATACAATTCGTGAACCCAAATTCTCAAATCATCTTCTGTAGGATTATCATTAAATATTTTACCTTCAATAATTTGAGCACTAAATGGAACGCTGTTTAACAGATAATCAACCGTTAGTCCAAAATCACTTCCACCGGAGGTTGCGAACAATACAATCTTTTTATTTGAAAAATTATAAGATTCTAAAAATGTATTAATTATTCTGGGAGCAACATACCACCAAATCGGAAAACCAAGAAAAATAATATCATATTTTTCAACTTGCGCATCATCAGGCATAATTTCAGGTCTAACATTTTTCTTTTTCATTTCAACAGAACTGCGAGATTTTGGATTTGTCCAATTTAAATCCGCATCAGTATACGGAACATGAGGCTCTATTTCAAATAAATCTGAATCAGAAGCCAATGCTAAATTCTCCGCAACTTTTTTTGTTGTGCCCGTAGCTGAAAAATATGCAACCAGTGATTTGTACATAAACTTTTCTCCCGTACAATAACACTACCACAAAAATCTTTATTTGGCTACTTTTTGATTTTGTTTATATTCAATAAGGCATTTTGCCAATTGATCAGGACAACTTGTAGATTTTGGCCCGCAGGTAATTCCCTGTAAACGTTCAATAACCTCATCAACAGTCATTCCTTTGATAAGATTTTTTATACCTTTTAAGTTTCCGTTACAACCACCAAAAAATTCAGCATCTAAAATTTTTCCGTCCTGCAAAGCCACCTGCATCATTTGACAACAGGTTCCATGAGTTTGATATTGTATAACTTCTGTTTGATTTGACATAAATCAACCTTTCTATAAAAGAGCCGACATTATCCATCGACTCCTTTCAATATTTTAATCTTTATTTTTTCTTCAAAAAATCCGGAACATCAAAACTTATTGAAGGCATTTTTGGGAAATTTATTTCACTCAATGATGTGTTAGTATTTGATGAGTTACCGCTAAAATATTCAGCTGCAGATAATTGCGGAGTATCAAATTCAGGTTTTTCAGAAAATCCTGTAGCAATTACCGTAATTTGAATTTCATTTTGGAATGCTTCATTAATTGCAGTTCCGATAATAACATCTGCATCATCTTTTACAACATTATTAATAAGACTTGTAGCATCATTAATTTCATATAACGTCATATTTGAACTACCGGTAATATTTACGATAATACCTGAAGCTCCATTAATTGAAGATTCGAGAAGTTGAGAATTAATAGCCATTTCAGCAGCTTTAATTGCTCTGCCTTCTCCTTGAGCACGACCGATACCCATTAACGCAGTACCGGAATCTTTAACAACTTTTCTGACATCAGCAAAATCCACATTAATCATACCCGGAATTGTAATGATATCGGAAATACCTTGAATTCCTCGATATAAAACTTCATCTGTCACACAAAAAGCTTCTCTCAAACCGATTTGACGCTCGACAACCTGCAATAATTTGTCATTCGGAACAACAAGAATTGCATCTACATATTTTTTTAACTTTTCAATCCCAGCTTCAGCCTGAGACATTCTCTTTTTACCTTCCCAACAGAAAGGCTTTGTAACAAAAGCAATTGTAAGAATTCCTAAATCTTTTGCAATTTGAGCAACAACAGGTGCAGCTCCCGTTCCGGTACCCCCGCCCATTCCGGCAGTAATAAATACCATATCAGCTCCATCTAAAGCTTTTGTAATTTCTTCTTTAACTTCTGTTGCTGCTTTTTCCCCTGTTATCGGATCACCGCCTGAGCCCAACCCGTTTGTTGTATTAACACCTAATTGCAATTTATTTTCAACATTAGAGTATGTCAAAACTTGTAAATCCGTATTCATAAGCCAAAACTCAACCCCTGCAAGTTTTGCCTTAATCATTCTGTTAACGGCATTACCGCCGCCGCCGCCAACACCTATAACTTTTATTCTTGTAGGATTAATTCCTGATCTTCCGTTTACACCTAATCCTGAAATTATATTTTCCATATTACCTCCTGCATTTTTAATTACATTATATACAAAAAAAACAAGTTTTCACTTATTTGAATATTTGTAAAGGCGAGGCGGAAACAAAATTGTTTCCGCCTCGCCTTTATATTTCTAATACACATATTAAGCAAATTTATCAAGTTGATTACCCTGATGTTTTGATTTAAAAGCGACTGCTTGCATTTTTATTTGCTGAGCTTGAGCTGCTACACGATAATCTTGAGCAGAAGGATCACCTGGTGCTAAAGCAGCTCGAATAACCGTATTTGCATGATCAATTGTTTGTTGTGGATTTTCTTTATTCAAAACCGGCATTTTAATAGGTACATGCCCTGAAACAGGGATTCCATCAGCATTACGCTCTATCGAAATAGCACCGGCAAAACTTCCGCCGGCATTTTTATGAGCCATTTCATGCGCATAAATATGATTATAATTTCTATTAATCAATTCTTGCTTAGATAAACCGATCATCATTCCCCTACACAAACATAAAATCTGCTATATTTGTAGCATAAAATCAAAAATTTGTCAAGCCTAGTTATAAAAAGTATAAATTGCTTTGTAAAAATCATGAAGCTTCACATCATCAAGACTTTGAGCTATCTTGTTTATTTCATCAATAATATCTTTACGATTTTTTTGGTGACCTACGTTAAAAAAATCTTGAATATTTATCTCGAACGCTTCTGCCAATTTGGAAAGAGTTTCTAATGACGGAGTATTTCTTCCTGTTTCAATTCTTTGAATAGTTCTAAAATTTATATCTATAAGCTCGGCAAGTTCTTCTTGAGAAAGATTTTTACGCTTCCTTAATTCTTTAATTTTCAATCCGATACTACTCAAATCAAACATATTAATATACTATCCTTATAATATTAATTCATGTACCGCATTAATATGCATAATTAATATTGACTTTGACATATAAATGTCGTATAATTGTTATAAATATGTACATATAAATCAAAAAACATGCATAAGGGAGTAATAAAATGAGTAATAAGAGCACGAAATCCATTAAGCTAAATCACAAAACCAATCCTCCTTGCAATGACAGTAACGTCATTGCGAGCACGAACGACGGCGGATTTGCGGACGGACGGAGCAAAGCGAGTCCGGATAGCGAGAAAATTGAGCAAATAGCAACGAAGTTGCAATTGCGAAACTTTTCGAGCGTGGAGCAAATCCAAGACAGTGAGTGCGTGGCAATCCAGAAAAATTCGTACAGAAACGACTGGATTGCTTCGTCGGACTTACGTCCTCCTCGCAATGACGTGTCTTGTCATTCCGAACTTGTTTCGGAATCCATTTCAAAAAAGATGCTGAAACAAGTTCAGCATGACATAATAAC
>JAFUSQ010000020.1 GCA_017467605.1 bacterium
AAAAAGGATTAGTATTTCTTAAGTCAAGTTGAAAGAACAGAAGGATTAGACAATCTTTTCGCCAGTCAAATAGACTTGGAGGTGGTGAGTCATAATCCTTCTGTTGTTATTTAAACATGGATAAATTCGATATGCAGGAGGCTATATGATTGACAAAATAATAATGCTATTACTAGCATTTTCAGTAACAGTAATAGCATTAAATTTGTTCAAATTGTAGGGTGTGAAGAAAAGCTCTGAGACCATTGCTTAAACTCTCAGGGCTTCACACTGCACATATATTATTTACGACTTTTCAAAATTTGTCAAGCGTAATTAATATCTTTCAAGATACTTATCAAGTTCCCATTGAGAAACGTATGTTCTGAATGAATCCCATTCTTTTTTCTTAGAAGTCATAAATTCCTTAAAAATATGCTCTCCTAATGCAGCTTGAGCGACAAGAGATTTATCCATTTGTTCAAGAGCTTCCGCAAGACTTCCGGGTAGAGCATCAATTCTTTGTTTTTTACGTTCCTTTGATGTTAATTTATAAATATTACTTTCAACAGGAGCCGGCGGATCAATTTTGTTTCTAATTCCGTCAAGGCAAGCCTCCAAAATAGCCGCAAACGCTAAATAAGGATTACAAGCAGGATCAGGGGATCTTAATTCTACCCTTGTTGAGACCCCGCGTTTTGCAGGAACCCTTAATAAAGCACTTCTATTAGCTAATGACCAGGCTAAATATACAGGGGCTTCATACCCCGGAACAAGACGTTTGTAACTGTTCACCAGAGGATTTGTAACTGCCGTAATGCTTTTTACATGCTTCAACATACCGCCAATTGCATATTTCGCTTCATCAGATAACTGGTATTCTGCTTTTTCATCATAAAATGCATTCTTACCATCTTTAAACAAAGATACGTTACAATGCATACCTGAGCCATTAATTCCGTATATTGGTTTAGGCATAAATGTTGCATGTAAATTATGTTGAGCAGCAATTGCCTTTACTGCAATTCTAAATGTTGCAACGTTATCTGCCGCAGTCAAAACATCAGCATATCTAAAATCAACTTCGTGCTGACCGTCCGCAACTTCGTGATGAGATGCCTCAATATCAAACCCCATTTCCTGTAAAGTCAAAACAATATCAGAACGAACATCTTCACCTAAATCTTCAGGGCCTACATCATAGTAACCTGCACTATCCTGAGTTTCTGTGGTAACATTTCCGTCTTTATCTTTAGAGAACAAGAAAAATTCGGCTTCAGGACCGATATTCATTGAAAAACCAAGATCCTGCGCAGCTTTCATAACACGTTTTAAATTACATCTCGGGCAGCCTTCAAAAGGGGTTCCGTCAGCATTGTAAATATCACAAATAAATCTTGCGGAATTAACACCGTCTTTATTTCTCCATGGAAAAATTTGAAAACTGTTGATATCCGGGTGAAAAAACATATCAGAAGTTTCAATACTTCTAAAACCTTTTATAGATGAGCCGTCAAGCATAATTTCATTATCTAAAATTTTATCAATATGCTCTGACGGAATAGATATATTTTTAACTAACCCATTAATATCAACAAATTGTAATTTAATAAACTTGATATTATATTCTTTTATATAATTTTTTATATCGTCTCTTGTAAAATTTCTTCCGTCTAAACGCGTGTACATAAACTCAGCCATACTTAACCTCATCTCTTTTCTAATAAATACATACCCTTAAAAAGTTTACCTTACAAGTGTATAGATAATTTTCTAAAAGGTCAAGATATTACACGTTAAGATTATATAAAGAATAAAATTTTACTTAATTTCGGATATCTTGTTATCCTCATCAACTATAACAATAGTAGGTTTAAAATCCTTGATTTCAGCTTCTTCAAACTGTCCGTATGTAACAATAATGACTTTATCTCCGGGTTGAACTTTTCTTGCAGCTGCACCATTCAGACAAATTTGACCGGAGTCAGCTTTCCCTTTTATAACATAGGTTTGAAATCTTTCGCCATTATTAACATCTAAAATTTCAACTTTTTGCCACTCTCTGATATTTGAAGCTTTTAATAATGTTTCATCAATAGTAATAGAGCCGACATAATTCAAATTAGCATCGGTAACAGTAGCCCTGTGTATTTTTGAATGTAAAAATTCCAATAACATAAATTTTCCTCTGAGAAAATTATATTACAAACATGCACAAAATAATTAAATATAATCTAAATTGTTGTAATAGCCCTAACTACTTTATAAATTTCTTCTATTTTATCCCTATCATCTCTAACATTATTTATCATAGAATGCAATTCCTCAACAAGAATTTTCGTAGTTTGCAAATGTTCTGCATTAAATAACTCAGAAATATTTACCCCAAGACATTCAAGAATTTTTTCCATTGTTTGAGCAGTCATAAAATTTTCCCCAATTTCAATTCCGCCAAGAGTACGGGTCGAAATATTTGCCATTTCAGCAAGCTGCTCTTGAGTTATACCCTTTTTCTGTCTCAAACGTTTTATCTTTGCGCCCAATTCTTTTTTCAGGTTCATATTAACATAGTACACGTATTTCAAGAAAATAAAATGAGAACAAATTATTGTTTTTTATTTATATCGGATATTTACTTGCATAAAATATTAAGAAATGTAAACCTTGTATGTGGCTTAATTACTGCATTTTAAGAATTTATGTAATTTAATATCCGATTTTTTGTCAATTTTATAAAAGGCAAAAACTTTATAAAAGAGTAAGGGAAATATAAAAGTCATAGAGAAAAAGAAAGGGGAAACATTATGGCAGACTATTCAACAATGGCAGTATCACCGGTTATCGGAGCAGTTGTAGCAAACGACAAAGGGGATTTTTCAAACAGAGTAAAATGTGCAGGGGAACAAGCTTGGAATAATTTAAAACACAACGGTGCAAATACCGCATTGATTTTAGGCGGCGCAGTAGCAACCAAAAAGATTTTACAATCACCGACAGCAACCGCTAAGACAGTTAAATTATTTGATAAAGGCGCAAAATTTGTAACAAAATTCGCACCTAAATTATCTGAAAAATTACTAAAAATGCCTGGTAAATTCAAGGTTATAGGTCTAATAGCCGCACCAATCGCAGCAGCAGTAACTTATATCACAAGTAAGGCTTTATATAAAATGGGACAAATAGATCAAAAATACACAGATAAAGCAAAAATCGAAGAAGCAACCAATAAAACCCTATTAGCATAAAAACAAAGAAACTTCGGATTAGAAATTCTTAAACAAATTCAGAATGACATAATCCGAAGTTTTTTATTTTTATATATTTTTCACCGCATCAATAACCATTTTAATAGCTTCATCAGGTTTTACGACTTGTTTTTCACCTGTCGAGCGGGTAACAAATTCTACATTACCATCAGTAATTGTTTTACCGACAGTAATTCTGTATGGAAAACCTATCAAATCGGCATCTTTAAATTTTACACCGGGTCTTTCGTCTCTATCATCAATTACTGCTTCTACTCCGTTAGAGAGTAATTCTTCATAAATTTCATTTGCAACTGACATTTGTTGTTCATCTTTTACACTGACAGGAACAACTATAACGTGGTAAGGTGCAATAGATAAAGGCCATTTAATTCCCCATTCATCATGATGTGCTTCAACCGCAGCTGCTGCGGTTCTTGTTATCCCAATGCCATAGCAGCCCATAATATAAGGTTTTGCTTTACCGTCTGCGTCAAGATAAACCGCATTCATTGGTTTAGAATATTTTGTGCCGAGTTGGAATATATTTCCGACTTCAATTCCTCGGGTAACTTTTAAAGGTTTACCGCATTGAGGACAAAATTCACCCGCTTCAACAAGTCTTATATCAGCATAATTAATTTCATCAATACCCAAATCTTCAAGATTTGCACCAACCTGGTGAACATCATTTTTATTAATCCCGACAACAAAATTTTTCATTTCTTTAACGGTATTATCTGTAATAATTTTGATATTTTTCATACCTTTTGGACCGATAAATCCCGGAATAGCATTAAAACCTTGATTATCCATCAACTCTTGAATTTCAGCAGTTGAGGCAATTCTAATATCAATACCGCCTGCGGCATTTAATAATTTAGTTTCTTCAGCCTGTTTATCAGCCCTAATTAATGCCATAACAGGTTCTTTATCAATTATATAAATAAGTGATTTTAAAATTAAGCTTGAAGGTATTTTTAAAAATTCGGACAATTCCTCAATAGAGTGACAATTTGGGGTGTCAACGATTTCATTTTTTGTAAAATAACTGCTTCCGTCAACGATAGCTTCAGGCAAATTTGAAACTGCATGGTTTGAATTTGCTGCATAATCACATTCTTCACAATAAAACACATCATTTTCACCGGCATCAGTATCAGTTATTACCATAAATTCGTGAGAAACGTTCCCCCCTATTGCACCCGAATCAGATTGAACCGCTTTTGTTGCAAGACCGCATCTGTTAAAAATATTTGTATAAGCTTGCCACATATTTTTGTATTCTTTATCAAGATCCTCTTGAGATGCTGCAAAAGAATACGCATCTTTCATTATAAATTCTCTGCCTCTTAATAGTCCGAAACGCGGTCTGCGTTCATCTCTGAACTTGGATTGAATTTGATATAAATTAACGGGTAATTGTTTGTATGATTTCAAACCGTCACGAGCAATTGCAGTTATAATTTCTTCGTGAGTAGGACCAAGACACATTTCTCTGCCATGTCTGTCTTTTAATCGCATAAGTTCTCCACCATACGCTCCCCATCTTCCGGATTCTTCCCAAAGTTCTTTTGGTTGGACAAACGGCATTAAAAGCTCTTGAGCTCCTGCCTTATCCATTTCTTCTCTTACAATATTTTCAACCTTTTTCAAAACTCTCCACATTAAAGGCAAATAATTGTAAACACCTGATGTAAGTTTTTTAATATAACCTGCTCTTGCAAGCATTTTATGCGAAATAACCTCAGCATCAGCCGGAAATTCTCTCTGAGTTTGAACAAATAATTTTGACATTTTCATAGTATTAATTCCTTATATAAATATTTTATGATTATATCTTACCATAAACATTTTATATAAATTACGAGAAATATATAGCACTTACCACAAAACACAGGTAAGCTTCAACTATATTGTCATTCTGAACTTTACAAGTTCGAACAGGCGCAACGAAGTGAGCCTTGTGAGACTGTATGCATGGGAGCGAAGCGAGTCGTAGTTTCAGAATCTATTTAATTAATAGACCCTGAAATAAATTCAGGGTGACAGTTTCAGTCATTTTTAGCGGTAACTTCTATATAATTACCTAAATTACTATGACTGTTTAACCTTATTTAATTCATCTTTGACTTTTTGCACAGGCAGAGAAAGTGTTTGATAATTTTTAATTGAACGATTTAGAAAATTAATGTAATTTTCTTTGTCACTAAGATTCCTATAAATAATTGCCCCGAGATAATCAAGATTACCTGTTTCTTCACAATTTTCAAGAGCTTGTTTTATAACGCTTTCCGCATTCTGATAGTCATTTTGCTTTATATAAATTTTTATAAGAATTTTATACGCTTCAACATCATGAGGATTCATTTCAATTGTTTTATGCAAATTTACTGATGCAAGCTCCAAATTATTTTCTTCGTTATAAATTACGGCTAAATTAAAATATGCCCAACTGTAATCAGGAGATATAGATAAAACTTTTTTAAATTTTTCTTTTGCAGACTCTAAATCACCAAATTCTTTAAAAATATTCCCAATATAAAAATGAGCATATAAATCCTCATCATTTATATCAATAGTTTTTTGGAAAGCTTCCATAGCTTTATCATAAGATTTTTGTTTAAAATAAACCAGCCCCAAATTAAAATAAGAATTTGAATCCTCGGAATCTTCCTCTAAAACCTTCTTGAAACATTCAATTGCTTTATCAAACTTTCTCAATTCGGTATAAACCAAACCAAGATTGTAAATAGAATCGTAAGACTCAGGTTCCAGTTCAATTGCGTGCAAATAAGCTTCTTCAGCTTTTTCAAAATTTTTCATTTTTTCATAAACTATACCAAGATTATAAAATATTCCCTCGTCATAGCTGAAATTCTTAGAAAGATAAAGAAGATTTTGCAAAGCTTCTTCATTAAATCCGCAATCCATAAGAAGAACCGCAAGCTGCCTTCTTGTATGAAAATCTTGCGGATCATCTTTTATTAATCTTTGTAATTCTTCAATTCTATCAAGTTTTGACATAATAGCTAAAAATTAAATAACAGGGACATCAATAGGATCAACAAGTATTACTCGAATAACTTCGTCCTTAGAAATGTTTACATGTTCACCTTTTTTAATCAAATCAGCAATTGAACCGTAAACAAAATATCCCGCAGTTCCCAAAGCACCGCCAAATGCACTGACAGGAACCAATACATATTTCCAACCTGTATCATTAGTAACATCTTCTGCCCATTCTATAGAATTAGTAGTAATGTGACCGGATTTGGTACAAGTTTTTTTCCAAGCATCATAATAACCGCGAGTGGTAGTTATCCCGCCATCATATGTCATATCTGTACGTCCTGTTACACTCAATGATAACGGTAATTGTCTGCCGTTAGGAGTAACAACATGATCAAAATTTAAATATAAAATTGCACCTTTTGAAAGCCGCTTTGGTAAAGCAATTCCTTTTATATCTCCTCTAATAATTGAACCGGAGGGTAAAATTACATCATCATCAGCAGTTTGATCAGTTAATAACATAGCTGAAAAAGCACTTCCTTCAGAATTTATTGCTGTACTTATAGGATTTAGCATTTTCAATTCCAACGTGGTTCCTGCCGGAATTCTTTTTGTTTTGGCTTTAGCGTTAAACGGTGCAGCCATAGAAGTTTGAGTGCATATAAACAATACAAGTATAATACCTAATAATTTCTTAAACATAATTCTATCCCTCTTTCATTTGAGATTATATTAGCACATAAATTCTATTTTGTTAAGTATTAATATAGCCCGGTTATACAATTTAAGTTTGTGTACATTATTTGTTAAATATAATTAATCTTTTTCATACTTCCAGCTATTCTTAATTCCAACAGACCTCATTTGAGGTCTTTTTTTTATGAAGTTTTATTTATGGTTTGAAAATTGTTTTTTATTATTGTAGAATTCATTTATTAAGTAATGGGTTGTTACCCGGTATAGTACAGACAAAAGGTTGGAGAAAATTATGGAAATAAAAAATATAGCAGACATAGGTGTATTTGGCGGGTCAGGATTTTACAGTTTTCTTGAAAATATAGAAGAAATAAAAATTGATACTCCATACGGAGCAACAAGTGATAGTGTATTTGTCGGGAAAATCGGCAATCATAAGGTAGCCTTTATGCCCCGTCATGGCAGGAACCACTCAATTCCTCCGCATCTTGTAAATTTTAGAGCAAATGTTTGGGCTATGAAACATTTAGGCTGCAAAAGAGTTATATCTCCATGCGCTGCAGGAAGCTTGCAAAAAGAAGTTAAACCCGGGGATTTCGTAATTTGCGATCAATTCATAGATTGGACAGATGGAAGAAAAACGACATTTTTTGAAGGACCTGTTGTTCAACACCCGTCTCCGGCTGATCCATATTGCCCTGAATTAAGAGACTTAGCAATAAAAACAGGGAAATACTTGGGCATAACAATTCATGAAACAGGAACAGTTGTGGTAATAAACGGTCCAAGATTTTCAACCAAAGCGGAATCCGCATTTTTTACAAGACAAGGCTGGCAGGTAATCAACATGACTGCTTATCCTGAAGCATACCTCGTAAAAGAATTAAATATGTGTCCTTTAAATATTTCATTAATTACGGATTATGACGCAGGACTTGTCGGGGACGTACCTCCTGTTTCTCATGAAGCGGTAATGGAAGTATTTAACAATAATGTTGCAAATCTAAAATCACTATTGTTCACAATGATAGAAAATATCCCGCAAGAGAATGACCATTGTGAGTGTAGAAACTCTAACAAATTAGATTTATAATAAGAGGCCGATATGAAAAATTTTATTATATTTCTTGACAGGTTAGTAAATTTATATTTGTACTTCATTATAGGAGCTTGTATTTTATCTTGGATTCCAAATATAAATCCTAATTTCCCTATGTTTCATTACATATTTAAGGCTGCAGGATTTTATATAATACCGCCTGTTATGGGAATGTCATTTTCTCCAGCTTTGGTAATGCTCATAGCAGCTCTGATTTCAATGAGTTTGAGAAAACTGTATAATAAGCTCTATCCTCCGGTTGAAAAGAAAATAATTATTCTCACTCCGGAAGAATTTATGGAAAAAATAAATAAACAAAAAAATCAAATTGAAACAAATAAAGAAATTCAAAATGAAAATGAGGTAGATAAAAACAATGGCAATTAAAATAATTGAAGCTATAGCAAACTGTTTTTACGTATTCTTACTTATGATATTTGTAAGATGCTTGTTGACCTGGTTCCCTGTTAATTGGGAAAACCCAATATTAAAAGCTTTAAGATTATCAGTCGATTTGTATTTAGATTTGTTTAGAAAAATAATACCGCCGCTTGGTTATATAGACATATCACCAATTGTAGCTTCATTTGTATTAATTATCTTAAGAAACGGTATTATATATTTAGCCGCATACATAATGGCAGCAATGGGAATGTTAGGATAAAATTATGAAAATAGTAATTTACGGGGCAACAGAAATAGGTTGTTTATTGGCAACAGAATTTTTTGAAGACCACGATATCACGGTAATTGATAAAGAGGAAAACAGAACAGAAGAATTCGACAAACTTGATATCAGTTTTGTTCAAGGCAATGCAACAGATATTTCCGTACTAAAAAATGCCGATATATTTAATTCTGATGTTTTTATTGCCTGTACAGCCTTAGACGAAGCAAACATTGTAGCATGCCTGTCAGCTAAAAAAGTCAGCGGAATAAGAACAATATGTTTTGTTTCTAACGAAGAATACAAAAATTCTATGGAAGCAGACAAGTCAGCCGATTATTTGGATAATTTTTATATTGATTATGTAATTTGGCCGGAAGCACTGCTTACTCAAGAGCTTTTTAGAATTGTAACAGTTGCGCACGCGCTTGATGTTGAAAACTTCGCAGATGGTAAAGCAAGACTTTTAGAATACAAAGTTAAAACAGGCTCTTCAATTGTTGGAAAAATGGTTAAAGACTGCAACTTTACCAAAGATACAATTATTGTCGGAATTAAACGAGATAGCTTGTTGTTTATTCCAAACGGACTTACTGAAATCAATGAAGATGACAAATTGATATTCATGGGAACTCCAAGATCCTTAGATATTTTGGCAGGAACATTTTTCCATGAAAAAGAACAAGTAAAATCTGTCGCAATTATTGGCGGCGGAAAAGTCGGTTATATGCTTGCAAAAAGTCTGGAGGATATGAGAATTAAAGCCAAAATTATTGAAAAAAATTATGACAGATGCGAATATTTGGCTCAGGAACTAAATAAATCAATAGTTATAAATGGTGACGGAACAGATTTAAAACTCCTTAACGAAGAAGAAATCGGGGAAAGTGATGTAGTAATTTCAGTTACAAATAATGATGAAAGAAATCTGCTTTGTTCACTGCTTGTCAAGCAGCTTGGCGTTAAAAGAGTTATTGCAAGAGTATCAAAAGTTTTGAATATCCCGTTGTTTGAAAAAGTAGGTATAGACATTGCTATATCCTCTAAGACTTCCGCAATCAATGAAGTTAAAAACGATTTAGACGAAACTGATGTTGATATACTAGCAACAGTAGAGCAAGGTGAAGCAGAGGTTTTAGAAATTCCTGTTAAAGAAGAATTTAATAACAAAATGATTAAGGATATTAAATTTCCTGCTCCCGCAATTATCGGAGTAATACAAAGAAGACATCATGTTATTATTCCAAAAGGTGATACCATGATGAGACATAGAGATATATTGATAATATTTACAAAAACAGAAAGTGCTGCAAAAATTAAGGAATTATTTAAGGTAGTATAAAAATGCGATTAAATTACATATCTAAAGCATTAGGATTAATATTAACTGATATCGGATTTGTAACATTTGTACCAATATTGGTTGCTTTATACTACCAAGAATGGAACTGTATGCTTTCATTCTTTGCTTCAGGTATATTTTCTCTTGCCTTTGGAGATATACTCAGCAAAGTTGATAAAAAAGATACAGATGATGCTTTGAACGATTTAAAAAAATCAGAAGCTTTGATTATCGCATCACTTGCTTGGATTTTATTTGGATTAATTGCCTCAATTCCGTTTTTATTTTATGGTTTTACGCCTATTGATTCACTATTTGAAGCAGTATCAGGAATTACAACAACAGGCGCAACTATTTTAACATCTTTTGACATTCCAAAAACTTTGTTATTTTGGAGATCGTTTACTCAGTGGCTTGGCGGTATGGGAATTATAGTATTGTTTGTCGCAATTCTTCCTCAATTTGCTGTTGCAGGCAGACAGATGTTTTATGCAGAATCTCCGGGACCAACAGAAGAAAAAGTTACTCCTCGAATTAAAAATACTGCATCAGCCCTGTGGATTGTTTATGCAGGTTTAACATTTTTGTGCACACTTTGTTTATGGATTGCCGGAATGAATCCTTTTGACTGTATATGTAATGCTATGTCAACACTTTCTGCAGGCGGCTTTTCTCCAAATCCGGAAAGTATCGGAGGATATCATTCTACCGCTATCATGTACATAATTTTTATATTTATGTTCATTGCAGGCGCAAGTTTTGTTGTTCAATCAAAAGTACTTCAAAAAAAAGATATCCGCTTATTTTGGAAAAGCGAAGAATTTAGACTTTATACAAAAATCATATTAACAATATCCTTAATTTTGGCTTTTTATCTTTGGAGTGAAAACAATTTCTCTGTTGTGCATGCAATATCTGCATCTTTATACCAAGTTTTATCTCTTGCAACATCTACAGGTTCATCTAGTGAAAACTACCATTTATGGAGTTTAGATGCAAAATTGGTTTTATTTATTGCAATGTTTGTATCTTCATGCTCCGGATCTGCCGGCGGTGGTGTAAAAATGTCAAGATGGCTTATATTGTGGAAATATATTAAAAATGAAATGTATAAAATTCTTCACAGAAATGCAGTTCTAAGCATAAAGATTGACAGAGTAGTTGTAGCTCCTGATGTTATCAAACAAACCTTGTTTTTTATGTTTTGTTTTGTAGGGATATTTGCCCTAACCGCTCTTTTAATAACCATACAAGAAGAAGATTTGGTAATAGGTGTAACCTCTGCTATTGCATCACTTGGAGATATCGGACCTGCATTTGGAGGGATAATAGGTCCTATGGGAAATTATTCAACTTTATCAGAATTTACAAAAATAATATTTATATCAAACATGCTTATCGGACGTTTGGAAATAATTCCATTCTTAGTTCTCTTGCATAAAGACTTCTGGACTCTTAAAAAGGGGTAAATCTTATTATTGTCTTTGTGATATCATACTTATATGACAGTTACAGACGATATTGCATCAACTCTGCTGGGTAAAAAAATAGAAGGGTTAAATTCATATACCCCTTCAATACTTGTTGCAATTCCGAGAAATGATAACAGACAAAAATACAAAATTCAAAATGATAATTTGCCTTTTAACGGATTTGATATTTGGCACTGCTACGAATTTTCAGCCTTGACCGAAAATAATCTGCCGGTAACAAGAGTTTTAAAACTTCGATATATGGCAGACAGTCCTTTTATCATTGAATCAAAATCCTTAAAACTTTATTTAAATTCTTTTAATTTTTCTAATTTCGGAAGGAGTTCAGAGGAATGCTTAAAAATTTGCAAAAGAATTATCGAAAAAGATTTAAGTGAAAAACTTCAAACTGTTGTCGAAGTTAATTTTTTTGATAATGAAATAAAAAAGACGGAAATCTTTGAAAATTTTGACAATATTATGAATTTTGCCGAAGAAAAAGATTTAAAAATCGATAAATTTAAAGAAACACCTGAGCTTATAGAAATTATTCAAAATGACAAAATTCAAGAACACTATCTGAAATTTGATTCATTGCGTTCAAATTGCAGGGTTACGCACCAGCCTGATTTTGGAGATTGTTTTATATATTATCAATCAAGTAAACATATTTTAGAAAGTTCTCTTATTAAATATCTTGTGTCCTTCCGTAATGAATTTCATTTTCATGAGGAGTGTTGTGAAATGATTTATAAAAGACTTTACGACTTACTTGATAAAGATGATAAATTGATGGTTTGCGCGCTCTACACAAGACGGGGCGGAATAGATATCACTCCGGTACGTTATAGCAAAGGGCTGCAATTTGATGACTTAAATAAAATTTATGAAATTAATAATTTTGCAAGATGCGGAATAAAACAATAATGAATAACAGAGAATTTGGAAACAAAGGTGAAGATATCGCTTGTGAATACCTCATTAAAAACGGGTATGAAATTATTGCACGAAATGTTCATTTTTCAAAATTGTGCGAAATAGATATAATTGCAAAATCAAAAAAGAAATATGTATTTGTTGAGGTTAAAACAAGAAAATCAAATGCTTTTGGTACACCAATGGAAGCCATAACAAAGAGTAAATATAATAATATAAAGACAGGTGTCTTATCTTATATTCAAGAAAATAAAATAAAAGAATACCAAATTGATGCTATCGGGATTACCTTAGAACCGGAATTGCGGATTGAGCATTTGAAAAATATTTAACAAGTAAATATCAAATAGTTTTTTTATAGTAAAATATTTATAATGTTAAGGAGTAGTTTATGCTAAAAGGACCATTTTTAGATAGAAATTGGATGGGACAGAATTCTGATTATGAGAATTCAAGAATAGTAATGCTTGGAATGCCTTTTGACGGAACAGTTTCATATCGTACAGGTTCAAGATTTGCACCTGAACAAATCAGACTTGCGAGCTGGGGATTAGAGGAGTATTCACCATATTTTGATAAAGATTTGGCTGATGTAAATTTTCATGATGCAGGTGATTTGGAATTCCCGCTTGGCAACACTTATAAAACTTTAGAGCAGATAGAACAAAATGTTAAAGATATCTACAATGACGGTAAAAAGGTTTTCGGAATCGGAGGAGAACATCTTGTAACATTACCGGAAGTTAAGGTTGTATCAAAATTTTATAATGATTTAGCTATAATTCACTTTGATGCACATACAGATTTGAGAGAAGAATATTTGGGAGAAGAAATGTCCCATAGTGCCGTGATTCGTCATATTTCAAAATTTGTTAATCCCAAAAACATAAAACAAATCGGTATTCGTTCTGGAATGAAAGAAGAATGGGAATTTATGGAGGCAAATAATACTCTATGTAAAAATTATTCCGATTTGGATTGCATAAAGGACAAACCTGTATTTGTAACGGTTGACTTGGACTGTCTTGACACCTCTATTATGCCTGGCACAGGCACGCCTGAAGCCGGGGGAATGACTTTTAACGAACTTGTTAATTGGTTTAAATATATAAAAGATTTCAATATTGTAGGAGCAGATGTTGTCGAACTTGCACCTGATTATGATGCAAGCGGAGCTTCAACTGCCGTTGCAACAAAAGTTATTCGGGAATTATTAATGATTATCTAGGAGTGTAAATGTCAGAAATAAAACAACAATCTTTATTTGAGCAATTTGAACAAACTGATATAAAAGAAGATTATTCAAAAAAAGAACGAATTGAAATTTTAAAAGACGAAATAAATAAAAGCAATTATAAATATTACGTTGAAGAAAATCCATATTTGAGTGATTTTGAATATGACCAAATGTTTGCGGAATTAAAAGCTCTTGAAGAAGAATTTCCGCAATATAAAACTCCTGACAGTCCGACTCAGCGAGTAGGTTCAATTAGCGAAAAATTCTTTTCTCACAAGCATAAATACAGACTTTACAGTTTAGATAACACATATAATGAAGAAGAATTAAAAACCTGGTATGAAAGAGTTTGCAAGGAATATGAAAAAGAATTAGAGCTTGTTTGCGAACTTAAAATTGACGGACTTGCAATAGCTTTAACTTATGAAAACGGCCTGTTCACGCTTGGGGTAACAAGGGGGGACGGAGTTACCGGAGAAAACATAACCCCGAATTTAAAAACGATTAAAGCAGTACCGTTAAAACTGTTTAAGCCTGAAAGCCTCGAAGTTCGGGGAGAAATTTATATGCCCAAATCTTCATTTGAAAAATTAAACGAAGAAGCACTTAAAACCGGAGATAAAATCTTTGCTAACCCCAGAAATGCCGCAAGCGGTTCATTAAGACAATTAGACAGTACAATTACCGCAAAACGAGATCTTTCAATGTTTACATATACCGGAATTTTTGAAGATTCTGAGATAAAAACGCACTATGAAGGTATGGAATATTTGAAAAAACTCGGTTTTAAGGTTAACCCGAATATCAGACTCGTTAAAAATATTCAAGGAGCAATTGAATATTGCAAAGAATGGGAAACAAAACGTTTTGAACTTGGATACGCAACTGACGGAGTTGTTATAAAAGTAAACGATATTGCAATTCAAAAAGATTTAGGCTACACCGCTAGAGCACCGAAATGGGCAACAGCTTTTAAATTTCCGCCGGAAGAAGTTTCTACAAAACTCCTTGATATCGAACTAAATACAGGAAAAACAGGAGTAATTACACCTGTTGCAATTTTAGAACCTGTACAACTGGGAGGGAGTACCGTATCTCGTGCAAGTTTGCATAATTTTGACGAAATTCAAAGACTTGATATAAGAATTGGTGACACTGTACTTATTAAAAAGGCTGCCGAAATTATTCCGAAAGTTATCAAAGTTATGGAATCTGATAACCATAATAATTTACCGGTATATTTACCCCCAAAAGTCTGTCCGGCCTGTGGTTCACCATTAACGGAAAGAGATGGAGAAGTAGGATTATATTGCAACAATCCCGACTGCACCCAATTGATGTGTGCCAAAATTGAATATTGGGTAAGTAAAGAAGCTATGGATATTGAATTTGTCGGGCCGTCACTAATTCAACAGTTATATGATAAAGAATTTATTTCAAATCCTGTTGATTTGTATCGATTGACAATTGATGATTTACTAAAACTTGATAATATTAAAGAAAAATCTGCCTCAAATATTTATAATTCTATTCAAGAAAGTAAAAATAGGCCTTTAAATCGGCTTGTTACTGCACTTGGCATTCGTCATGTCGGTAAAGAAACTGCTGATATTTTATCCGAGGAGTATCCTTCTATAGACGATTTAGCTATGGCGGATTTGGATAGCTTAGCTAATATTGAAGGTATCGGAGTCATAATTGCACAGTCTATATATGATTATTTCAGAAACGAAAATAATACAAAAATGCTCGAAGAATTAAAATCTCTCGGGCTTGACCCAAAAGAAAAAGCTAAAGCTAAATCTAATATTTTAGAAGGGAAAACTTTTGTTCTTACGGGAACTTTAGAAAATATGACAAGAGATGAGGCAAGTTCTATTATAAAATCTCATGGCGGAAAAACTTCATCTTCTGTATCTAAAAATACATCATATGTCTTGGCAGGTGCTAATGCCGGTTCAAAATTGGACAAAGCTCAAAATTTAGGTGTTATAATATTGACAGAAGAAGATTTTCTTGAAATGATTAAAGAGTAATAAGGACTAATTGGGTATGAAGATTATTCAGATAGATGGCATAAAAGGTTTGATAACAACAGTATTTATCGGAGCTTGTTTGTTTGCGGGTTTTGTAGTGTCTCCGGGATATGTTGCAATGTCTTTATGGAATAAATATCTTGTTACTTCATATATGCTGCCGTCATTGGATATATTTCAAGGAGTGCTGTTATGGACAATTATTGTTTTAATATATTGTGTTATGACAGGAAGCGGGTTTGCGGTTTCATTGCGCAACACACCGGAATTGAGCGATGAAGAATTGGATTCAATTATTCGTTCAGCGAGATTGAGTACACATATGAGAATGATGAACAAACTTATTTCAAAAGCAGACAGATTTGAAAATAGCCGAAAAAACCCTTTCCCGCCGACTAATGATGTTAATTCATCTATCACTCAGCAAAATAATTCAGATGATAAATTTACAAATTTAAAATAATTAAGGAGTATTACTATGAGAAAAATTTTTGTTGCAGCCTTGGTAATTGGTTCAATGTTAGTATTTCCAAGTACAAGTTTACCTGTTAATGCAGTTGATAATCAAGTAGAACGCGGATATATTTCTGTTTCTTACACAACTGAAAAAGAAATTTCACCGGATACTGTGGAATTTTCTATCTCAATAAAGACTAATGATAAAAAATCTATGCAGGAAGCTTCAACAAAAAATAAAGAAATTTCAAACAAAGTTTATGATTATTTAAAGGCGAATATTAATACTTCAAACGGCGATTACCTAAAAACCGCAAATTATTCTGCAACTCCTGTATACATATATAAAGACGGGAAAAGAATTTTTGATAAATATGAAGTTTCAAATAACATAATAGTTCATACAAAATCGTTAGATAAAGTTTCAAATTATATTGATAAATCCATTCAACTTGGGGCAACAGATGTAAATAGCCTGAATTTTACACTTTCAAATAAAGATGCACAATGTGTTGATATGCTGGCAGAATCAGCAAAACAAGTTAAACAAAGAGCAAATGTTGTGACTGCTGCAGTCGGAAGTTCTGTAACAGGGATTAAAAATATAAGAACTTCATGTTCAGTAAACCAAAGACGTGTCGGCTACGGTTATACTAACAGATTAATGGCAAAAGCCGTAATGTCTGACGGTGCAATGGAAGAAGCCGCACCGCAAACAAATATTGAATCGGGCAATATTACAATGTATGCAAGCGTTGATGCTGATTTCTTTGTTAAATAATAATTGAAAATATATAAGTATATTGTCATTCCGAACCGGTTTCGGAACCTAAAAAAAGAGCTTTATGCTCTTTTTTTTATTGCCAGGTCGTATCCTAAAATATCACAAATCAAACGAAGTTCTTTGTAAGTAAGGTGCTCACGCTTTAATTTACAGGAAAAATTTGATGGCTTAGTGTCTTTTCCCAATCTTTCGTTCAATTTTTTAACTAAATCTTTTTGTAAAATATATTCTTGGTTTAGCAGATACTTTATTAGCAAATAATCGTTAAATTCGTTAATAACCATATTTTAATTATATGGGGTTGATATTTTTTAAGAAAACATGTTATAATGATTATATTATAATTAAATAATTTGATTATAATCAAACAAATACAACAATAATCAAAGAAAGGAAGTTATGATGAAGAAAAAATTAAACAACAAAAATTCCTCACAAATATTAACTTTACATTGCAAAAATCTGGCAAAATCATGTCATTCAGAGGTGCAAATTTCCGAGATTCCACGCTTTGCTCTGAATGACACGGAAATTTGCACCGTGGAATCACCTATTGTTCAATCAATGAAAAGTAAAACGGGTGACAGTACCGTCATTGCGAGCACGAACGACAGTGAGTGCGCGGCAATCCAGAAAAATTCGTACAGAAACGACTGGATTGCTTCGTCGGACTTACGTCCTCCTCGCAATGACAGGGGAAATAAAAATTCCTCCCCAGAGGGGGAGGCTAGGTGGGGTGCTTCCCGTAAGGGTAAAAGTAATTGTCATTCCGAACTTGTTTCGGAATCCATTTCAAAAAAGATGCTGAAACAAGTTCAGCATGACAAAAGTAAAAAAGCAGCTTTTACTTTGGCAGAAGTGTTGATTACTTTGGGTATTATTGGTGTTGTTGCAGCAATGACCATTCCGACACTTATAGCAAACGTAAAAGGTGCACAAAACAGGGTTCAATTTAAGAAAACTTTATCAACACTTAACCAAGCAGTAAGAATGAATAAAGCCAAATATGATTGGGATTTTGCAGATATGGATAGAAATTGTGGTAATGGTATATTGGCGAATATAGTAAAAGAAAATCCTGAAAATAGAATGAGTATATGTGCTATGATGAACGGAAATCTCAAAGGGCATACTTGGGATCTTTACTGGCCAACTACAGAAAATATAGAAGGTGAGAAATATGTACCGATCACAATAAGCGCACTCAAAGATAGTGTAATGAAAGGGCTACTTGAACATTCCGATACTTATCCTGTAACGTTAGCAGATGGTTCTGTTTTTGTTTTTAATTGGCAGCCGGGCGGTTGTTCAGTTCACCCCGGAGAAAAACTAACAGAAATGAAAAGTCATGATGAATATGAAGATCCCCAATTTAGTTATTGTATTGGGTATATTGATGTAAATGGAAGAAATTTACCAAATAAAGAAGTTGAGTGTTCAAATGGGGTTGAAACAGTTTTAGACCCTACAACTCCGTGTGTCGTCAAAAACTCCGATATAACAGATATTTTCCCTGTAGTATTCCATGATAGCACTATAGAACCTGCATCAAATGCATCAAAATATGTTTTAAACACTGCAAAATAGGGGTAAATTTACGGTCGGCATAGCAATGCCGACCTACGTTGCTACCGCTCTACAATGATGAATCCGTCATTGCGAGCGACCAACGGGAGCGTGGCAATCCAGAAATAAATATCTGTCACCCTGAACTTGATTCAGGGTCTGATTTTAATTTCCCTCGCCCACAACATCAATTGAGTGTGAGAGGGTGCCTAAAGGGCGGGTAAGGGAATGGGTGGGTCTTGCGTGTAGACCGCCTAACATATACCCTACGGGGAAATTCCCCTACGGCACTTCGTGCCACTTTCCCCATTGGGGCAGATTAACTTTGTTCCTCCCCGAAGGGGGAGGCTAGGAGGGGTGCATTATATGTCATTCCGAACAAAAACTATTTTGAAGTCGAACCGTAAACTCTTTTTCCGTTATTTAACCAAGGTGCAGCTTCAAGGTCATCTATATTATATTTTAACAAATAGTCGCTGCCATCCGGCTTATAAACCTGATTTGTTTTATTTACAGGTTTTGATGCCTGAGTTTTCTTTGCAGGTTTTTTGTAAGTAGATGCCGCAAACGCACTAATTTGTGTTTGTACTAAAACTAAAGCCAATAAAATTGCAAATTTTTTCATATTTATTTTTCTCCTAATCATTTTCCATACGGGGAAATTCCCCACCTAATCTTCAACTTTTGAGGAATAGTTAATATTTAATGCTAGTATTGTAACATAGAAACAACTTTACCGCAATCAACTAATTTTTCTCTCCCGTTTAAGGCTGATAACTCAATTAAAAATGCACACCCAACCAATTGCCCGCCGACCTTCTTAACAAGATTGCAGGCAGCTTTAGCAGTTCCGCCTGTAGCAAGTAAATCGTCTACAAACAGAACTTTTGCCCCCGGCTCAATTGCATCAGCATGAATTTCTATCTTATCTGTTCCGTATTCGAGTTCATATTCTTCACTAATAGTTTGCGCAGGTAATTTGTTCGGTTTTCTTACTGGAATAAACCCGCATTTCATTTTATAAGCCATGGCAGTACCAAAAATAAAACCTCGGCTTTCCGCCCCGACAATATAATCGATTTGTTCATTTTTAAATTGGTCGCTAAGATAGTCTATCATTGTTTGCAGAGCATGTGCATCTTTCAAGCCGGTTGTGATATCTCTGAAAACAATTCCCGGTTTTGGGAAATCATTAATCGCTCTGATTTTATTTTTTACATCTTCAATAGATATTGTATCCATTTATATTCTCCTTTTTCACTTCACAGGTAATCTATTTTTGCAATAACAATCTTTTTAATTCGTCTTTGGCTTGTTTAATCTTTTCCTTAGCTCTATGAATTGCGTGTTCATGTTGAACTAAGCCATGTGCGGTTTTTCCCCAGTTCATATCTTTTTTCATAAATAATATTTTGAACCCGATAAACAGAACCAATGGGAACCATATTATTAAAAGATAAACTGATGTATAAATCGATTGAATAAGAGCATCTGTTCTAGGCACATTGTCATACCTTCTCAAACTGTAACGGCAAGCCATAACAAATCCAAACCCTATTATAACACCCATAATTACAGATGACATTAAAATATGAGTCGGAGCATCTCTAAATACTATTTTTGCAAGTAAAATTCCAATTTCAATAATAAACCAAGCAGGCATTATGAATTCGGAAATGTACGCAATCATATCTATTCTGACTCTCATTGACATTTTCTTTGATGTCAAAATATCCCAAAAATATTCCAGATATCTTCTTATAGTGCCTTCAAGCCATCTTCTTCGCTGTTTATATAATGGAAAAAGATACATTATACCTTCTTCGTAAACAGCAGTGTCAACACAAAATCTTACGTCCCAACCTTTTATATGAAGTCTTGTAGACATATCAAGATCATCAGTTATCGTATAATTATTCCAACCTCCGATATCTTCAAGTGCGGTTCTTTTTATAAGTTCTCCGTTTCCTCTTAATTCAACTGCACCTTTAACAGAATCTCGACTGACTTGAAGGTAGGTATCCATTGTCATTTCGTTATTTTGACATTTTGTCAAAAGGTTGATGTCTTTATTTCTGACAATTTTTCTCGCTTGAACTGCACCGACATCTTTAGGTTCAAGTTCATATACAAGATTTGTCAAAAAATCAGGTTCAATTGTTGCATCGGCATCAAATACCAAAATTGCTTCCCCTTTTGCATATTTTAAAGCATCATTTAATACTGCCGATTTACCGGGAAATGCATCTTTAGGTCTTATAAATGCAATAACTTTTTGCGGGTATTGCCTTTCTAAATCTTTTATAACAGATGCGGTATTATCATTACTTCTGTCATCTATTGCTATTATCTCAAAATTCGGATAATCCAAATTGAGTACGTTTCTGACAGTTTGCGCAATTACCGATTCTTCATTGTGTGCAGGAATCATTATACTTACGAAAGGTTTATAATTTTCATTTCTTTGCGGAGGTGTTTTTAGTTTTTTTCTTTGTTTAATTTTGTATGCAATTGTTGAAAAAATTGCATACACAGACATCAAAAGACATAAAATTGCCAATCCCCAAATTGTATAACTTTGAAATAAATATATAAAAGCAGTTAAACCCAAAATTATTATAAACAGTAGTATTCGTTCTTTCATTCCAACATATCCTTATGCTCTCATTTTATCAGAAAAGTTTTTCTGATGCCAATATATAAAGCATTTTGATACATTTTTTATAAATTTTATACTGCCATTGGGATATTAAAACCGAGAGTGTTAAATTCGCCTTTTTTACTCTCCGCAATTACGGTTCCATTGTGCGCTTCAATAATTTGTTTTGAGGTGTAAAATCCGGTGCCGATTCCTATTTTATTAAATTTATCGGAACACTTGCTGTATTTTTTAAAAAAGCTTTTTATTTCATTTTTCTTTATATACGGACTTTTGGTATTAATTTTCAACTTTATTTTATTATTTTCTTTTATAAGAGTAATCGAAATATTACTTGCCGGAATTGCATTGTGTATGGAATTTGACAACAAATTAATTATTACTTTTTTTATTCCATTTTTATCAGCATATATTGGACAAAAAGTATATGGAGTTATAAAATCAGTGGTAAGAGAATTTGTTTTAAGTTTATTTGATGATTCATTTAAACATTCCTCAATAACACTTATAAGGTCAAAATTACTATATTCAAGAGATAGTTTAGAATCCTCATATTTACATTTTATAAGCTGATTTTGTATCATTTCGTACATATAGCAGCAAGAATCAAGAGTTATTTTGAGCATATCTTTTTGTTCCGGTGTAATTTTGCCAAATTCTTCATTTAAAAGTAATTCAAGTGCTCTTATTTGCGCAATTGTCGGAGTTTTTAAATCGTGATTAAGAACTGCAATATAGTTTTCTTTTTGGTTCTTTATCTCTTTTATAGAATTGCTGAGTCTCTTTTTTAGTTCAAATATGTATACTACACATACTCCAAATACAAGTATAAAAGTAAAGAAATTTCCATTTAAAATATACATAATATTCCAGCCTTTCTGTATCTGTATGTATATTAAAAACTATTTTGTCAAATTTTTAAATTGCCGAGGTCGGTAATTTACTTTATTAAAAAACTTCCGATTTAATCGGAAGTTTTTCACTGCTATTTTTGAGTTTGTGGTAATTGCGGAGCTTTAGGAGCTTTTTCAAAATTTGGTCTGTCACCTCTCATCTTTTTATGTCCAAAATCCGGTCTGTTACCTCTAAATTCTTTGTGTAAATTTCTATGGTGCATCATTGGAGAAGGGAGTTGTCTTTCAATTCCCGGATATGGTCTTTTCAATTTGCAAGGGCATTTAGGTTTTAAAATATTTGCACTTGTGATAATTGCCAATGTAACACCTACGTACACAATACCGGCTTTGAATAAAAACTCTTTCAATTTTTCTCTGCACTGGCAGCATTTGCATTCTTTTGTTTCTTCATTCTTAATTTCTTCTGTCATCTTAAATACCTCCTTATTTTTTAGGTTACATTTTTATAACGAGTGTTAAATATTAAATGTTCATTTTCTATTTAACATTCAATTATTTTACATTTAAAATTTGGATTTTGCTCCATTTTTTCAATGATTTCATCAAAAGTGAGAAGCCCTTGTGTCGCTCCGAATTTTGAAACTACACCTGCAGAATTTATTGAAGCGGCAACCAAAGATTTTTCGATATCTTTGTCAAATTTATGTAATGCTGCACAAAAAGTAGATGCAAAAGCATCACCCGCGCCGAGAGTAGATGTCACTTCACCTTCAAAACACGGGCAATAATAATAAAATTTCCCGTCATAAGCATAAGCTCCATCGCCGCCATCAGTTATTACTATAACCTGATATTGTGCAACTTTTAATTTCTCAAACATAGCTTTTAAATCAGGGTGAATAGCTTGCAGAGAAAATTTCTCATCTCTGGTATCAGGTCTTAATGTAATACCTGTTGCCATTGAAGCTTCTTCTTTATTCAAAACAACAATTTGAGCTGATGCCAAAATTTTTTTTAGGTAATTATAACCTTTTTTTATCCCAGTTGAACCTGCATTAAAGCAAACATATGTTCCGTTTTCTTTTGCAAATTGAACAATATCATCAAGAACTTTGTTACTGTCACCATTTAGCGGTGCAATATATAAAAATTTAGCATTTTTTATTGCATCAAAATTTATTTCTGATTTTCTTAAGTGAGCATTAGCTCCTCTATGTGCAAGAACTGTTCTGTCACCTTCAAAACTTGTTAAAATAATTGAAAAACCTGTTGAATCATTTGAATCTTGAACAACAGAAGATAAATCTACATTTCTTGATTTAAAGAAATCAAAAATTCCTTTAGAATAAATATCATCTCCAACTTTAAAAATTACACCTGTATCAAAACCGAGGTTGGCAAAATTCGTTGCTGTATTTACCCCGCCTCCGCCGACTTCGGAAGCAAAATCACTTATCTCAATTTTTGAGCCATACGGATAACTCATAAATTCTAATTTTCTGTCAGTCCTTCTGACCGAAACAATATTTGCATCGTCACATTCAACAAATACGTCCATTGTAGCACTACCGATTGTTATAATATCGCTCATTTTTTCTCCTTTATTATTGTTTATATTAACAAATTTTAAAATAAATAGCAAAAATTTACATTTAGGAGTATTTATCTTATCGTAGTTCAAATATAGGAATTAAAAATGAGAATTCAAAAAATTAACTTTATCCCTCCATTGGTCACTGATACCAAATATAACACCGCTAACAGTGTTCAAGTTAGCGAAAATCCTTTAAATTCAAAATCTTATAAAATGTTTGCATATCAGGATTATAACGTTACTTTTGGAGGACGAACTCCGGAAGATTTTTATGCACAAGACTTCAACCGAAATAACATGCCATCAACAATGAAGGCTTACCTGAATTACGACTATGAGCAAAGACAACATATTCCGCCTGAACAAATGATGAGTGAAGTCTTTAAATATTTGGAAATCGCAGATAATTTTGAAGAAGTTAAATCACTTTACCCAAATGAAGAATTATTTAAAAATCTTCACCCGAGCAAATTAAATGCTCGAAAAACCGTGCTATCGGAGATAAAAGCAGCCAGAGAATTGAGTGATGCCCCGCTATTAAAAGACGGGAGCGATAATTTTGGAATGTATCTTTTGAAAAAGATATATTTGGAAGGGAAAACAATAAAAGAAATAAGTAAAGATTTCTTAGAAAAAGATTTGAATGATGAATATAAAGGTTTGATAACAGAACCTATAGGTTATGCTACAACTGCTGCATTTGGAATCGAATTTCCAAATAGAAGCTTCTGGCATTCTTTTATTAACACCCGAGATGAATATAAAAAATTTTTTGTAACATTACCTAAAAATTCATATATCCCTGGAGTTAATGCGCCACGCACATCTTCAGGCTCATCTGCTTCAAAAGGCAGCATAAATTCCGAAGATACCCCAAAACCGGCACCAAAAAGAAAATATCAATTGAATAAAGAAAGAAAACACAGAATAAAAAAAGATTTAATTGAGAATGCTAAAAACGGTCTTGATGTTGATTCTGTAAAGAAAACCGTAAGAAAACGTTTCAGAAAAGATGATCCTGAAGCTTCATTTATAGTTAAATATATGAGTCCCATAATGACTGTTGCAGCTGATAGAATTCATTTATCAGAAGAAATGAAAGCATTCACAGAGAATGAAAGAGAAAACGGTAAAAGTTCAAACGAAAAAACAATGTTTGAACGCTTCTGGAAACAAAATCCGTACCTTCTGGAAGAGTATTCAACAGCAATAACCGATACTATTGAAATGTTTGAAGATAATTATGGTGCAGGCGGAATGATTCCAATTAATTGCGATTTTGAACCTATAACTTCAAAAACTAAAAATCAAAAAGCTATTGATTATGTCACACCTGAATATATTGAATTGTTGAATTTTACAAAAACAATAGAACCTGCAAGGAATCTCCGTTATGAAGAACATGATAAAATGCAGCTTCAATGGAATGAACATTTTGTAGAAAGATACGGAGCTCCTAATACAATAATTTCTGCGCCGGAAGCACCTTCTGAAATTGAAGAAGAACAACAACCAATTGATCAAATGGAGTTAATGAAAGAAATTGCTAAAAAAAATAATGCAGAAATTATTGAATTCAATGCTATAGACGGAAGCCATGTATATATTACGACAAATGTAAATGAATCTTATAAAGAATTACTTCAAAACAGCAGTAAGATATACCCAAGTAAATTCGCTAATCTTTATATCAAGAGCTTAAGTTCAGATCAGAGTGTATCAGATAAGTTTAAGCTAACCGCTATTACAACCCAATTATGGGATAAAATAGATGATGATAAAATTATGTCAGCAAATGAATTTGAAGAAGAAAACAGAAGCTTGAATATGGCATTTGGACTGGAACATTTATTTGAATGCTATGCAAGCTCATTTGCAATGCTGGATTTATTGTTTTCTTTGAAAGATAGCAAAGATATTCCTGTAGAATTCAACAAACTTTCGATTTTAGAATTTAGTTCAATGCTAGATGGTACAGATGGTGCTAAATCATTGGAGAAATTATTTTTATCGCACAAAAAGGAACTAAATGCCTTATATGATAGTTATACAAAACCATTCTCACAGGCTGAAAAAAATAAAGTTGTTTTGCAAATGCAAGAACAATTAATGAATTATAATCCTGACAAGTCACTACTTGACGACAATTCTAAAGAAGTTATCCTTATGCTCAAAGAAGGGTGCAAAATGGCTAAATTCAAACGAAATTTATGGCGTGATCATATTAACAGAATAATTGATGATTATCCGTTTGCCAAAACCTTATTAAATAAAAATTTAACAAAAGAACATAAACAGGCAAAATTTGAACTGCTTATTAATACTATTATTTCAGATATGATACACAATGATTGTGCAGACCCAATTTTTGGTACTATAAATCGCGAAATTTATAATGCACATGCTCATAATTTAACATCTGACATACAACAAGGTTTTGAACAAATTATTTCTAACTTGGATTACTCATATAAGGCAGCGTTCGAAACTTCATCTGAAAATATAAAACGACAAGATGAAATATTATATTCAAAATAAAATATCGGACGATTATTGTTCTAATTCGTTGTTATTTACCTGCTGAGAATTTTGTTTACAAGGACAATTCGTTTTTTGAATAACTCTGTCAGCACCTTTTTCAATCTTTTCAGCAGAGTATTTAACTCCTTTTGCAGTTGCATTAGTAGCTTTGTTAACCCCTTTTTTTGTTGCAGTTTTTGCTTTTTTTGCACCGTTTTTAAAAGCATGACCGGTATTTTTTGCACCTTCTTTTACTGTATCACCCGCAACTTTTACAACTTTTTTAGAACTACGCTTAACGTTTCGAGCAGTATCAACTGTCACATCAGCCATATCATCAACAACATCTTGCGTCTTGTTACCAATATTCACAAAAAAATCATCTGCAGCAGCAATATTGAGACCGGCAATAGCTAAAACACAAATTAATAATAATTTTTTCATATTGAACCTCCATTATTAAATATAAAAAAGCGGTAAAATCTACTTAATTCTACCGCTTTTTGCTATACTTTGCAATATACTAAATACAATTAGCTTTATCTTCTTCGGTTACCCCTTTAATTGTTAAGTTTACACGACCTTTTTCGTCAATCTTAATGACCTTAACAATTACTTCTTGACCGATAGTTAAGTGCGGCTCAATTGTTTCAATTCTTTCGTTACAAACTTGAGAAATGTGAACCATACCGTCTTTGCCTCCGCCGAGTTCAACAAAAGCTCCGATTGGTATAATTCTGACAACTTTGCCTTTAATAACCATTCCAACTTCAGGTTTGAAGGTTAAATCTTTAATCATTTTTATTGCAATTTTAGCACCTTCCTGATCGTTAGATGTAATAGTTACAACACCAGAGTCTTGAATATCAATTTCAGCACCGGAAGCATCAATAATAGCACGAATTTGTTTTCCGCCCGGTCCTATAACCGTTCCTATATCATCAACAGGAATAGTCATTGTAGTAATACTCGGAGCATAAGGGGACATTGGTCCGGGTTCGGTGATAGCTTCTCTCATTTTACCTAAGATGTGCAAACGGCCTTCTTTTGCTTGTCCTAATGCACGGCGTAATGTTTCATTCGCGATACCTTTAGCCTTCATATCCATTTGAAGTGCTGTAATACCTGTATCATTACCGGTGACTTTGAAATCCATATCACCCAAGAAATCTTCAATACCTTGAATATCAGTTAATACAACAGGTTCTTTACCTTCTTCAGTAATCATACCCATTGCAACCCCGCCAATCATGCATTTTACAGGAACCCCTGCATTCATCAATGCCATAGAAGAGCCGCAAGTTGAGGCCATAGAAGTTGAACCGTTTGATTCTAAAACATCAGAAGTTACTCTGATTGTGTATCCGAATTCTTCTTGTGAGGGGAGTGCGGGGACATTTGCTCTTTCTGCTAATGCTCCGTGACCGACTTCACGTCTGCCCGGACCTCTTAACGGTTTAACTTCACCTACAGAAAATCCCGGGAAGATATATTTGTGCATATAAGTTTTTTCAGTTTCAGGATCAACGCCGTCAAGTTCTTGTTTCATAGCAGGACCGGCTAAGGTTGCAACTGATAATACTTGTGTTTGACCTCTTGTAAATACGGCAGAGCCGTGAGCTCTCGGGATTACACCAACTTCGCACCAGATAGGACGAACTTCGGTTGGTTTTCTTCCGTCAGCTCTGACGCCTTCGTCTAAAATCATTGCGCGCATAATTTTCTTTTCGGCAGCTTTAAATTCTTCTGCAACGAAATCAATACCTGTTTCTTCGATAATCTGCTTAATATAATCATCTTCAGGCAATGCATCAATTTTTTCTTTAACTAATTTTTTAGCTTCTTCGAGTTTATTTTGACGATATTCTCTGTCAAAGTTGTGATATGCATCAAAAATCATATCGTGAGCAGTTTCGTCAATAATTTGTTTGATTCTTGAAGTGTCATAAGGGTTAACAAATTCTTCCTTAACAACACCGCAAGTCTTAGCAAACTCAACTTGGGCATCACATTGTTTTCTGATTTCAGCTTGTGCAAATTCAACAGCATTCATAATATCATCTTCTGTAACGAATTTGCAGCCAGCTTCAACCATGATAACGCTGTCGTGAGTACCTGCAACAACAATATCTAAATCAGAGTCTTTAGCTTGTTTGTGAGTCGGATTGGCAATCATGTTGCCGTTTTCATCACGAGATACACGAACAGCACCAATAGGTCCTTCAAACGGAGCTCCTGATAGCATCAATGCACAAGATGCACCTAACATAGCTAAGGTATCAGGTTGATTTTCCTGATCATAGCTGAATAATTGAGCAACGATTTGAATATCGTTTCTATAACCTTTCGGGAAAAGCGGTCTGATTGGTCTGTCAATCAAACGAGAAATAAGGATAGCCTTATCGCTGGCTTTTCCTTCGGAACGGTTGTATCCGCCGGGGATTCTACCTATTGCGGACATTCTTTCTTCATAATCAATCAATAAAGGGAAGAAATCTATCCCTACTCTTGGTTCTTTTGATACGCAGCAGTGAACAAATAACATAGTATCACCGCATCTTACGGTAACAGAACCGTTAGTTGATTGTGCATACTTTCCTGTCTCAACGGTAACTGTTTTACCGCCGATTTCCAGTTGAAAGCTTTTTGTTTCAGGTTTCATAATACTTTACCTTCTTCTTTCTGCGTTCTACCTAACGCGTTTTTAGTTATACACTTCCATTAAGTTACACATTTATATTACAACAAACATGAATATGTTAACAGAATGTGACAAAAAAATTTATTTACGCTTTTTGTATATGGTGTTATGGAAGTAAATTATCAAGTATCGCCGTCATTCAACGCAAGACTCATATCTAAGCCCCAAATAGGTATGTTACAAACTGCTAAAGGAATATATGAAGAAGTAGATGCAGCATTTGTAAAAATTGATCCCAATTATGCTCCTGATGTAGAAGCTTTATCAGATATAAAATATTGGGAAAATGACAAATTTGGTTGGAATATTTATATAGCTTTATGCAATATACGAGATGGAATCAAATCCTATAAATCAAATAGTGTGTATGCCTTAACCTCTCAAATGGATAGTTTTGAAAAATTGGATTCAGATAAAATTTTGGGGATAGTGCATGTTAGCCCATTTGAAAAAGATGGCTTACTTATTGAAAATATCCAAACAAAACCTGATTTTATATACAAACCTCAACCGCTATATATGGGTATAGGCAGCGGCATTATGGATTCACTAAAAGAATTTTGCAGAATGATAAAATCACATTCATCAAAAGAGAAATCTGTAAGAAATTTTTATATAAAAAATAATTTTTTGGAATCAGTATCAAATCCAAATGATTTTATTTGGGTAAAAAATTGATTTGAAAGATTTTAAATTTTATGTTAGTTTTGTATAGTAATCCGGCCTCGTAGCTCAGTAGGATAGAGCGGCGGTTTCCTAAACCGCGTCTTGCCCGCGTTCGAATCGCGGCGGGGCCAAATAAAAAAGAAAAGGACTTTTGTTCTTTTCTTTTTATTGCTATAGTCTAACGCTCAGGTTGATTATTAACGGCACTTTGATTATTTTTATTGAAACTATTACCCCCATTGAGTTTTGACGATTATATTATTTTGAGATTTTTTAAAATCAATTTGAGCAGTTTGAGCATTTTGTTAGCAGTTTTGAGCGGCCTGCTAATTTTGGTTTTTGAGAATTGCTTGTTATTATTGCATTTCATATTATTTTGATTATTAACGGCAGTTTGATTATTTTCCGCAAATTGATTTTCAAATTTGGAACTTGGAAGATTTTTTTTGAACTCGGAAGAAAAGTCGGAAGAAAAAATTTTAACCAAAATTTTTGAAATTAAATTTTTATCACTCGGTTTGACATAAAATTCTCGGAAGTCGTGAAAAAATTTGTTTTAGCAAAATGTAAAGTAACACACGGTTTGAACACGGAAGACATTGGTATCAAATCTAATAGTAGTATAGATTTTAACCATTCTCATTGTGTTAATTTTTTAATCAAATTTAGATTTGCGGAAATAAAAGGGCTGAAACTTAATAGATTTATTTCATATATAAACCTTAAAAGAGTTAATATAACTGATTTATAATGTAATTTTAAAAAAGTAACAAATAGTTTGAGAATGGCATAAAAATTCTCAACTTTGCGGAAAACATGCGGAAAGGTTTGCGGAATAGTTGCGGAAAATTTAAAGTACTTTTTTATTTGGATATTTTTTCATAATTTTGAAAATATAATTTTCGGTAATATCACATTCTCTTACGATTTTAACTCTTGATGAATGTGAACCGTCGTGTGTATCAAGTGCATACTGATGTTTATATTTCATATTGCAGGATTTTGGTATTTTTAAGTTCATCCCCTCATAATAAATCATTAATTTTTTAGTCGCTTCAAAACCAATTACAGACATCAATGCTTGTAAATCTTCGTTTTCAATATTATCTTCGGTTATGTATTTTGCCCATTCGGGTTCTTTTCTGCTCATATGATTAATTATATATAATAAAAAACCAATTAAAATACCACAAAATTTTAGACTTGTCTATATAGTAATTCTATTGCATATTTCAATATTATTTTTATCTTTCGGAGTCCAAAAAACATGTGTTTACATAGTAAAAATACAAGAGGTAGAAGATTATGGATGACGAATGGTTAAAAACAAGCGTACTTGAAACTATTTTGAAGATAAGTGCAAGAACATTACGCAATTATATTAAACAGAAAAAGGTTATTGCTCGCAAAAGCTGTAATGCTTATTTTATTTATGTCCCGTCTTTACCTGAAGATATGAAAGACAAAGTTGAACGATATCTTCAGGTAAATTTCACTTATTATAAGGTACCGGATACTTACAAATATAGTGAAGAAGCGAAAAGAATAGCATTGAGTAAATATGATTTGGTTATGAAATGGAGAAATTTTGCATTTAACTATAAAGGAACAAAAGTTGATTCCGTAAAAGATTTCTTTAAGGTTTATAACTCGAATAAAGAAGCAGATAGAGTTGTATATAAAGAATTTAAAACTGTCGGAGCTTCAACATTATTTCGGTGGAACAGCAGATTAAAAAAATTTAGAGATGATTGGAAAGCATTATTGCCGCATTATCGCAATACAAGAACAAAACAAAGTTATTTATCTAAAACAGAAAAAGATATGTTCTTAAAATTTTTACTTCATCCCAATAGAACTAATATTGGCAAAGCAATAAAACTGATAAAGCATATTTTAAAAGAACAGGGTTTTGAAGATTTTTCTTGTGATATGACATACCGCAGATTTGCTAAAAAATATATAGAAGAACACTATGATTTATGGGTATTTGCAAGAGAGGGTTCAAAAGCATTAAAAGACAAAGTTTTACCATATATCAAAAGAGATGTCTCAAAATTAAATGTAGGAGATGTTATAGTAGGTGACGGACACAGACTTGCTTTTCAGGTTATTAATCCTTTTGACGGTAAACCATGCAGACCGACTCTTGTTGCTTACCAAGATTGGAAATCAGGCGGGTTAGTCGGTTTTGAAATAATGATAGAAGAAAATACCCAATGTATTGCTTCGGCATTAAGAAATGCAATTATAAATCTTGGTAAAATACCTAAATACATTTATCAGGATAACGGGAAAGCATTTAAATCAAAGTATTTTAATGATTTGGAAGAAAATGTTGAGGGACTTTTTGCACGGCTTGGTATTACACCAATATATGCACTTCCTTACAATGCAAAAGCAAAAGTTATTGAAAGATTTTTTAGAGAAATGCAAGATAGTTTTGAAAGATTATTACCTTCTTTTGTCGGTTCATGTATTGATGATAAACCTGCATACATGAAAAGAAACGAAAAATTTCATAAAGAACATCATAATCAATATATACCGACTCTTGATGAAGTAATAAAAATGGTAAAGAAATGGTTATGTTTTCATTATGCTCAATTATGTCCGAATGTTGAATGTATGAGTATCGGCGGTGTTTTAGATGAAGGTAGAGGTCCGGGTGTAGATATATCAGAACTTGATGATTTAATGATGGCTTCCGAAATAAAAAATATTGGCAGAAATGGTATAAGATTTCTAAAATCTGACTACTATGACGAAAGTCTTTACGGTTTAAGAACACAAGTTGTTATTAAATACAGTTTATTTGACCTTTCGGAAATAAAAGTTTATACACCACAAGGGGAATTTTTATGTGTTGCAAAACGACTGAAAGCAATTGACCCGCTTGTTCAATATACAGGTTCTGCAAAGGATATGGAAGAATTTAAACAAAGGTTAAAACAGCAGAAAAAACTGGAGAAACAAACGGCAGATAATTATATTAAGCAACTAAAACAGGAAAAAGTATATTTAGCACCATTACAACAGGATTTTGGAGAACTTTGCTATTTTGAAAAGCACGATGATAAATATGTAAAAGCATTTATTGAATCGGAGGGGGTAGAAGATGAAACACCTGTATTCCATAACAGGTATGAAAGATATGATTATTTAAGTAAAAAAGAACACCCAAGTCCTGATGAAATAAACTGGATGAAAAACTATGAATTCTCTGAAGAAACAAACTGATATACGGATTATCGGGAGATTAATTTATGAATAAAACTTTTGTAAAAACAAAAAATGTAAAAGCATTTGTTTCACTTGCGACAAAATTAAAAAACACACCGAATAATGCTCCTAAAATGGGTTTGATTTTTGGTGAACCGGGTTTGGGTAAAACGCAATCTATCGGCTGGTGGGCATTGAGAAATAAAGTAACTATAATAACGGCAACAAACCATATGAAAACAGGTTGGTTTCTTAGAAAATTGGTTCAAGAATTGGATGAAATTCCTCAAAAAATTATATCCGATTTATTTGAACAAGCCGCAAATAAACTTATTGAAAGTCCGAGAATGCTTATTGTTGATGAAATTGACTATCTTGTGAACCATTCAAGAACAATAGAAACCATAAGAGATTTGCACGACAGAACAGGTGTTCCCGTGTTACTTGTAGGTATGGGTTCGGTAGATAAAAAATTATGCAGATATAAACATTTATTTGACAGGATTGCAGGTATATATGAATTTAAACCTTTTGATATTGATGATGTAAGATTACTGATTTCCGAATTATCGGAAATACCGTTTGAAGAAGATGCTATTGAATGGGTTCATAAAAGAGCAAACCGATTACGACAAATAGTCAATATAATCAACAATGTTGAAGATTTGGCAAAAACTAATGAATACAAATCAATTACAAAATATATTTTGGAGAGTGAATATGAGCAACGATAGAAATCCAAGATGGGCAAGAAATATAGAATCCGTCTTTAAAAAATTAAATATTTTTACTATTGAAGATTTGGAAATGCTGACAGAAAAAACAAAATTGGAAATAATTCCTGTTTTAGAAAGGTATATTGAAAAAGATAAACTGAAACAAGAAAATGAAACCTATACATATATTTCTAAAACTGCAACAGAAAAGAAATCAAAAGTTAAAAAAGAAAAGGATCCGTCTTATGAAATGCATACATTACCGTTTAAAGTAGTAAGACCGAGAACAACTTTTGTCAAGAACTTAAATGAATTAGACGGTTTTGTGGATTACTTTTTTGCACCGCCTAAAATTAAGAAAAGAATAAAAAACATATTTAAAGTATTAAAACAGACCCAAAATTATGGAGAAAAACGACTTTTACAAGTTCTTAGCAAGAATGATTTAACCATAGAAAAATACAATTATTATAAAGAAGAAATCTCAAAAAACGGACTTGTAAATTTGGTGGGAGAATCAACAAAAGAACCCGGAGAAATTTATTATTTCTTTAAAGAGTATTATTTATCACCAAAAGGTCTAACCGTAGATGATGCAAGAGAATTGGGAATTAAAAGATTTGAAAATCTTATAAAAATACACTTAAACCGATGCAAAATAACAAGTGCAAAAACAATGTATAGGTGGTTATTGGAAGAATATACCGAAAGCCAAATCGCAAAATTCCGAATGTTGAATTTCTCCAAATTTGATATGGATAGTATGGAATATGAAGATAAAAGAGTTTGAAAAGTCAAGCTCTTTTTTACTGCTCGATTTTTTAAAGTTTTTTATAATTTTAATATCTAAGTACTAAATAATATAAAACTCTCAACACAGACGATTTTGAACAGGTTTTGAACACTATTTTTATATACACTGACTAATTAAAATTAATCTTCCGATGTTAATAATTTTGTATTTTCTCTTTGAATCATATCGGCAAGTTCTTCTTCCGATGGAAGAACAGTTTTATACTTACTTGCAAAAATCTGTTGGCTTTCCTGTAAAACTGAATATTTAACCATTGTTTCAGATTTATCGGTGCACAAAATTATGCCAAGTGTAGGATTATCATCAGCACCACGCTTCAACTCATCAAACATTCTGACATACATATCCATTTGCCCAATATCGGCATGAGATAATTTTGTAGTTTTTAAATCAATAACTACAAAACATTTGAGTAAATAGTTATAAAAAACTAAATCGGCATAAAAATGGTCTGTTTCTGTACTGATTCTAAATTGTCGAGCAACAAAAGAAAAACCTTTACCCAATTCAAGCAGAAATTTCTGTAAATTATTGATTAAAGCAGTTTCTAATACACTTTCTTTTCCTTCAATATTTTCCGGTAAATCAAGAAATTCTATAACATACGGGTCTTTAATAAATTCTTTTGTATCAATAACTGCGGGCAAACATTTTTCTGCACCGTGCGATTTTTCTTGTGTTGATAAAAGCCTATGATAATAACCACTTTTGATATTTCTTTCCAATTGACGATACGACCAATTTTGAGAAGATGCCTCATTTAAGTAATAGTTTCGTTCTTCGGGGTTATCAATTCTTATAATTTTACGAATATTTGACCACGCAAGATTTCCTACACAGTGTGTAGGAAATTCGGGATAAGTTAAATAAAACTTCCTCATATTCTGTAAATTGGCTTCAGAAAAACCTCTACCAAAAGTATCGGTTAAGTATTTTGACAAATTTTCAATAAGTTTTGAACCGTATTCTGCCCTAGAGCTTCCACCTTGTTCTTCTTCAACAATTCGTTGTCCAATTTTCCAATATGTTTCAACCATAATGGAATTAACACTATGGTATGCTTTTGCACGAGCCACATTAAGTAACTCTGCTATATCACTATAAATTTTTGAAACTTCATTTGCCATGAATACCTCCGAATACCTCTATTTTAGCATAAGAACACTATTTATCTTCATTATTATACTCGTTCATAAATTCAGCAGTTAAAATACTTGTTGGTAGTGCAAATAACATTATTCCTATTAAAACAATAATGCCAGATAAAATCTTACCAAATGGTGTTATAGGATAGACATCGCCATATCCAACAGTTGTAAATGTTACTAATGACCACCAAAAAGTGTCTAAAATATTATGAAAAGCATTCGGTTGAGCATCAGCTTCTGCATAAAACATCAAAAATGAACTTATAAACATTAGTAATAAAAGAACACCAAAAATACTGATTAATTCATATCTTTTCTTTGCTATAACTTTACCTATCATTTGTAAAGCATCAAAATATCGAGCCAATTTGAACATTCTCAGTATTCTTAATAATCTAAAAGTCCTTAATATTCTTAAATCTAAACCTTTTAATGGCAAATAGAATGGTAGAATTGCAAGTAAATCAATGACCATCAAAGGTTTTAGGGCATCTTTTAATTGTTCTAGTGATATTAATCGTAAAATATATTCAATAGTAAATATAATTACAGAAACTAATTCAATCTGATTAAATAAAGTCTTGTATTGTAAATATATTGCTTTGTCTGTTTCAAAGCCAAGACAAACAATATTAACAATAATTATTATGACTAAAAATATTTCACAAACTTTGTTATTTAAAAAATTACTAATCTGTTTTTTCATACCAATATTCCTATAAATTGCCTATAAAATCCTTTGCTCCAACAAAATCCAAACATTGTTGTTCATATGCTTTATTAAGAATATCATCAGGAAGCAAATGATCAAATTTCTTTTTATATTTTAAAGTTCTATCAATTAAGTTAATTACTGAATTTTTATCAAGCGTTGAAAAATCTATTGATTTTAATGTTTTGATTAGTTCCTGTTCCCCTCCAACCGAATAATAACCTATTCCTCCGTCTTCAATATCTACTCCGCAATATTTAAGCAGCAAGCCAACCGTTGCCTGTATTCGAGTACCTTCTAATACAGTTAAAATATTACTATCTTCAGTTTTTATATATGTTTTATAATTTTCAAAACCTTCTTCTAAGATAGGAATGGAGGTTGTAGATAAATATTTTGGAACAAAATTGGTTTCATATATTTCCAACATTTTTTGATGAATAGCCCTATGTATATTTTGAGTTCCCCCATTAAATTTGATAGGTTTCTTTCCATACGCTTTTTTTACAATAATAGTTTGAATTTTATTTTTAAATTCAACGATTTCCCAACGCTTACCTGCCAATAAAAAATGGCTACCCTCTTTTAAGAATAATAAATTCCCTCCGGAAATTTGTCCAATTTCTTTCCCGTTACAAACAACTTTCCAATCTTTAGGGGTCATAAATGCGGCATAAAACTCGTAACTTTCAACAATTCTTTCGCCAAGTTTGCTTAATGTTATTATTCCATCAGGCATCTGATAAATAATTTCATCAGAATTAAGTTTTTGCAATATCGCAATAAAATCCTCTTTAGAGAAATAACAATTAAAAGATATTTCTGCTATATTATGATAAATTTTTGAAGCATCAGCTCCACCAGTTTGTCCTAAATAAGACAAAATTTGATGAACAAATGTTGAATAATCAAAAGTATCAGTTTCAAGTGGTTCGCTAAATCCTTTTAGCATCAACTCCACAATAGCAATACTTTGAACCAATTGTACTCTCAACTTATCCTGCCAAGTGGCTTTGTCATCAATAGCATTTTCTTCAATATAAAATCTAAACTCTTTTCTTGCATTTTCTTTTCTGCCGCAACGACCAAGTCGCTGCACCATAGATGCAACAGAAAATGGAGGAGCTAAAAATATTACCCTGTCAATATTTCCGATATCAATTCCTAATTCAAGTGTATTGGTACAAAATACAGAAATATTTGATTCTTTCTTTAATAAATCCTCACATTGTTCTCGAATATTTTTAGCCAACGAGCCATGATGAATATAGAAATTATTGGGAAAACTGTTTTCTTTTGCTATATTTTGCATTGAATCACAATATTCTTCCAATGTCATTTTGACATTAGCAAAAATCAAATTTTTTTCTTGTTTAATGACCTTAAATAAATCCTGTTTTAATTCAGAAAATTCATCTTTATCCACACCTACAACAGGAGTAACACTTTTATAACATTTTATTAGCCCAACAGTATCTTTTGATTTATCGTTATCTTCAATTATTTTTACAGAATTAGAATTATTAGGGTTTAACCATTTTGCAATATCTGAAAGATTACTTATTGTTGCTGATAACGCAATTTTATAAGGATGAATTTCAACCGTATGTTCTAATCGGTTAATTAAACTCTTTAATTGAGAGCCTCTTTCATTACCAATAAAACTGTGAATTTCGTCAATTACTATATATTCTAAATTTTTAAATAATGGTCCTAAAAATTCAGTTTTATTTAAAAATAAGGATTCAATAGATTCAGGAGTTATAAGCAATATCCCAGCCGGATTTTTAATTAATGTAGCCTTTTTTGATTGATTAGCATCTCCGTGCCATTTGGTAATTGGAAAGTCTATATGTTTACAAAGAGCCTCTATTCTTGAAAATTGGTCATTTATTAGTGCTTTTAATGGTGAAATATATAATATTTTTACTGAATCTTTTCCCTCATCAGCAATTTGTGAAATAATCGGAAGAAATGCCGCCTCCGTCTTTCCACTTGCTGTTGGTGCAGATATTATCATATCGCTCGGAGAATTAATCATGTGTATAATAGCTTCATCTTGAATGGGTCTGAAATTTTCCCATTTCATTTCATGAATAACTTTTTGTATTTTTTTATTTAATAAATAAAAAGGTTCCATTATTCTCCTAAAGTTAGTGATACCAATTCATCATCAATTGGTTCTTTATCCTCTTGAATTTGCACACCTGATAAATAACTAGAAATATTTGTATCAGGATAATTCTGTAATTGACTTAGTAAACCTATAAATGCTTTTATTGATTCTCTTGGAGAAAGAAATGATTTAGCTCCCAGTCTATTCATAAGCCATTGCATAAATATTTGTATATCATTTTCAGAAACCAAATATTTTGTTTCGTCAAATTCAGCAAAAACATTTCTAATATTGATAAATAGCATATACAGCTCTTCTTGTGATAAATTTTCAAGTCTTATAACAGGTCCCGTCAAGTCTTTCATCCCTTCTTTAGCAAATGGATTATCTGCTAAACGAGTTTCCAATGCTCCGTAACTGTACATACCTTTGTATTTGTCTTCTAAGAACTCAGGTGTTCCACCGAATATAAAACCAATATATTCTGTTGTTCCTTGCAAAGAATCATTTATTATATTTAAAATTCTTTCAAAATTTTTATTTCTAACATTTGATTTTAGTCTTGCTAAAATTGCCAATTCATCAATACTTACGATTAATCCTGAATATCCTGCCAAACGAACAAAACCGGCAAACAATTTTAAATATTCATAGAAATTATTGTCATCAATAATTGTTCTTACTCCTAAATCGTTACGAGCATCTGTTTTAGTAGAATATTCTGCTCTTAACCATCTTAGTGCCTGTGACATTTTTATATCATCGCCATTTTGATATGCGTTAATATATGTGGTTAAGACTTTAGAAAAATCATAACAAGCAACATATTTTTCCAACGGCATTAATTCTTTATAAATATTTTCTTCTGTAATATTTTCATTATTTTGTAATATGTTTGATGCCCATCTTTCAATAATTGACCTCAAAGCACCTCCATCAGGCTTTGTTTTTGTAGCCATATTAGTTATTAACTCGGAAAATAATTTTTGAGATTTCCCATCAGAAGAGCATAATACTTTTTCTGTTGTTATATCAGCTGAAACAACAACTAAATTCTTTTCATGGGCAATCAATTTAGACAAAGTTAAGAAAAATGTTTTCCCGGAGCCATATTCTCCAATTATAAATCTTGCTTTCGCACCTCCATCAGAAATTAAATCATAATCTTTAATCATTTCTTTAATTTCATCAGCTCTGCCAACTTGAATATGTTGCAAACCTATTCTTGGAACAATACCTGCTTTTAAAGATTCAATAATCGCATTCTTTTCTTTTGCTTTAATTCTTATTTTTTCCATTTATCCATTCCTTATTTTTTTATTAAATTAACAACTTCTTCGTTTACGATATAAACATCATCATCTTCTTCAACAAGAAAATCGCCATACTCTTCTTCTGACCACTCATTAATTTCATCAATAGCACTACTTAACATTACTCCTTTATTTTGAATAATATTAAGTAATTCGTTGCGGGTCCAATTTTCTTTTTCAATTATGATATTTATTATACCTTGCAAACCGTTTTCTATCTCTACTTTATCTTCATTTTCTGCCGAAACAGTTTCTGGAGGTTCAGATTTTAATACCTCAGCTTGTTCATCTGCAAAAATTTCTTGTAATACATTCTGAATTTCAGATGTATTGATTTTTATTTTTTCTAATTTTTCAGTATCTAATTTTAATTCTATTTTTTCTTCAGTTTCAATGTTTGTAGGTATTTTTGAGCCTTTTTTCTTTGTTGTGGTTCCTTTTTCAACTACTACAACATCATCTGCATTATTTATAAGCTCATTTAAAGTCAAATTTAAATAATCTTCTGAAAAATCAAGTTGTTTAAATATTTTTTGCAAGATTCTCAATTCACTATCTTTAACTACTCCATCGGCCATTGCAACAGAGATAATATATTTTGCGATAGTCTCTTTACCGCTATCATCAAGCATTTTAATAAGTTTTTTAATAGTTTCACTAGTATTAATTTCTTTTGTATGAACAAGTAGTTCACCACGCATTTGCAAGCGATATCTTTCAGAAGGTGATAAATTAAATTCTTTCTTTATGTAATTTTCTATATACGCAATTTCTACTTGTAATAGTTCATTATCTTCTAAAGCAATTTGATAACCAATATCTGTAAACAACGAGGCTATTTGATAATCAATAGGAGACAATTTCTTCGGATATTGACTTTTATATATAGAAACTAATATATCTTTTTTATAAGGCTTTTTATCAATATTTACATTAGGTTCTATTTCATATCCAAGAGCTTCGCAAGCATCTGCAATTAAAGTAGATTGCCTTAGTGTTGCTTTATCTTGAATTTTAAATCCCAATTTTTCAGCAATTGTGCCAACATCAGAAATCGCTTTTTCCTCAAAATCAAAAATGTTAAAAGAATAATTTATATTACTTCTTAACTTAGAAGGTAAATATGCAAGTTTTTCAATTTCAGTCAATGGTTCAGCAGAACTATCAAATTTTTTAACAGTCTGTTTAATTTCATCTTTTATTATTTTACGAGCCTGATTCCAAGAACGTTTAAGTTTTGTAGCCGGAATAATAGCATTATAGGCAACAGAATTAGTTGTTCTGTAATATCCCATTGCCATATAATAACTATAATTTTGCAGTTTTGTTGTATAGATTTCATTTTCATCAAGTTCTTCAATTATTTTACTAAAATAATATGATAACAATTCATTTTTTCTATCGCTTAAATTATTATACTCATTATTATTTAAGAATTGATATGGAGAAAATTTTACCTGATATTGCCCATTGGGAGTTAAATTCTTAATTATTGAATTATATGCAGGGTTATACATATATTCTTGTTCGTTATTTTTGAAGAATTCTAATATTTTATCTATTTCATCAAATGAAAAATTCTTAATCGACAATACTAAATATGCTATTAAGTCATATCCATACCTTAATCTTTTAAACTTATTTACTAAATCTATAATTTCAAATAAAACTTTTTTTTGATCCTGCTTTTCTACTAGTGCTCTGTATTCTAAACCATAATAATAAATATATGCATATCCTAATTCTTCAACAAATGGTTTACCATCAGCTAACCACTTTATAAAATAACCCTGTTGAGTTTTACTTATCTGATTATAATTCGGCCAGTAATTTAACCCTTCTGAAGGTGTAATACCAAAACTGGGAGTTGATTTGGTATTAATTGCAAAAGGCATATCTGATTTTGAATCGCAAGTATAAAATAGAGAATTTGTAATACTATAACCAAATAAATTAACAGTATCAGTTTTTGAATGAAATTTAAGTTTTGGAGTTGAACTCCTATAATAACTATTATATGAACTATAAGTAGGGGTTGAGTACGAATTCTCTTGGTAAGAAATATTGCTTTGATTATTTTTGCTACTATTTGCTACATTTACTATAATAATTATTAAAATAACAAAAAATAAAAAGCCCATTTATCGTACTCCTATCTACTTTTATTCTACTACAAACATGCGAAAATACATTGATTTTGTCAAAATGCCAATAATTAAATGTTAATATATATTTATGTCAAATATGGACATAGCCAAATTTGGTTATATGCAGATTTTACATGTAACCTATTTGTATCGAATTCTCAAACCGTGTGTGAAAAATTCTCAAACCGCATGTTAATTTACAATTGCCTTGTCAGCGAGAAGAACGCAGAAATGCGTTCGGAACGAGCGAGCCAAGTGCGGAGCCTTGTGCCTTAATAACAAGCTGTCCGCAGGACATAAAGGCACAAGCGGAGTCACGTCGATGGCGAGCGAAGTGATATATTGCAGCGGGGCCAAGTACACAGAATTTACTTAATGACAGTTTGTAACAAATTCTTTACAATACTCCTTCTATAAAGCAATTATACGAAAGATATAAACTTTATATATACAAGGGGACATTAAGGGAATGAGTATACAAAGTTTACCAATCTTAAATAGCGCATATGCTGCAGGTTATGCAAATCCATTTGCAGCAAGAGTATCTGCTTCCGTACCAAGCATATTCTCAGTGCCTTATATTCCTGTTATACCGGCTGCAATGCCTGCGGCTATATTCAAAATCCCTACAATTATTATACCAAAATTCAATTTTCCTTCTTGGAGCGGGGTAAAAAATACTGTTAAAACTTATGCTCGCAAGGCTAAACATTATTATGATAATAATATCAGACCTTCTGTAGCAAACATAGTTAATACCGCAAAAAAATATTTAGGATTCGGGTACAAAACATTTACACCGGGCGGCAAATACGAATATTGGTGTGCAGATTTCGTTTCTTATGTTGCAAGAGAAAATGGAGCAAAGGGATTTCACTTCAGCAGTGTTCAGGGGCTTTTAGACTGGGGAAACAAAAACGGAAGATTCTCAAAAACTCCAAAAGTTGGCGACGCAATAATTTTCAAAGGTTGGGATCCAAAACGCAAAAAATATGCTTCTCATACAGGTATAGTTACAGGCGTTTCTAATGGCAGAGTTTACACTATCGAAGGTAATACCGGCGGTAAAGGCATTAACAATACAGTAAACGAACGTTCTTATGCTTTAAATGACTCAAAAATTACAGGCTATGTAAATATCGCATAATCTGTGCCCGGGGGGAATCAAACCCCCGACCTTGAGCTTCGGAAACTCACGCTCTATTCGACTGAGCTACGGACACATAAAAAAGACGAACGCTTGTTCGCCATTTTAATTTATTTATTAAAATAATCAGATGCGTGAATTTCTCCTTTTGCTTCATTATCAGCCTCAAAAAACGGATATGAAGTTATTCCGATTAGAGAAGCCACAAATGAGCTTGGGAAAATTTCTGTCATATTATTTAATTCATTAACCGCACTGTTATAAAATCTTCTTGCTGCGGCAATATGTTCTTCAACTTCTGAATATGTTTGCATTGCTTGAATCATTGTTTGATCAGATTTTAACTGCGGATAATTTTCAACACTAACCAGCAATTGACCCATTTTGGAAGTTATTTGATTATCAAGTTGTAATTTTTCAGAAATAGATTCAGGTGTTGTTGATTTAATACCTGCCGCTTGCGTTCTGAGTTTTGTAATATCTTCAAATAAAGTACGCTCGTGCTCCATGAACTTATTTGCTATAGTTAAAATATTAGGTATTAAACTGTATCTTTTATTTAATTGAACATCAATACCGCTCATAGCTTCTTTGACTTTATTTCTGCTTTTAATCAGTTTTACGTAAATCCCGTACAACATACAAATAATAAATATGCAGATTAAAACTGTTATAACAGTTGTTAATATCATAATAAACTCTCCTTCATTAATATATATCATATATACCTCTTTTACTATGTTAAAGATATTAGCATATATTTCATTTTTTTACAATTTTTATTTGTTTTCTCCGCCTAAAACTATTGTAAAATCAGTCGCCGCACACATATAAGTTGCAGGGTCATATACAAATTGTCTTGATTTAACTTCAGGAATTTGCTTTTTTAGATTTGCATAATAATCTATTGTAACGTATTTTGAGTGAGCAATAAATTGAGAATGTGCAGAACTTAAAGTACCGGAGCATCTGACTTCTATTCCTGCACTTTCAAGAGCTTTTTTTAATTCTGCAGCTTCTGCGGCTTTTCCGGGAGCATTCATAATACTTGCACTATATGAATCTTTTTCTTCATTAAAGGTTTGTCTGTATATCAATCTGTCAATTACTTCTTGAGTTTTTTCAGGATCTAAAATCCAATAGCTTGTATATCCATGTTTATTTGGAGCCCCGGGCAGCATTGCAATTTCAATATTATCCATATCAAAATTTTTCGCAAGCGTTGCATATTGCGTCATTTCATAAACAGACATATCTGTTTTTACATATTTTTTTGCAATGGAAATAATTTTTGGAAGTTTAGCTATAGTTTCGGGTTTTTGAATATCTGCAAGCAATCCTCTCAAAAACCATTGCTGTCTTTGAGTTCTACCAATATCTCCTAACGCATCATGTCTGAATCTTAAATATTCAACCGCATCTTTTTCTGTTAAATGATGTTTGCCTTTCGTGAAGTTGATATGAAGTTTTCCTGCATTATCGTTGTAATGCATATCCTTTTCAACATAAATATCAACACCGCCCAGAGCTGCAACAATAGCCCTTACGGCATCATCATGAAACATTACGTATTTATCAATATGGACACCTAACGTATCTTCAACCGTTTTTATTGTCATTCCGACTCCGCCGATAGCATGTGCAGCATTAATTTTTTGTATACCCATACCTTTTGGCAGATAAACCTTACTATCTCTCGGGATAGATAAAGCATTTACGGTTTTTGTCCGGGGATCAATATTTAACAAAATAATTGTGTCTGTCCTCGTTCCGACCCATAAATCCGAATCTGCACCATTTGAGTCAACTCCAAGCAATAAAATGTTCTGCTTTCTGGGGCCGAAAGGAAATACAAATTCCGGTTTATTTTTAGAATTGTTTTCTTTTGATAATTTTTCTAAAAGGTTGGAAATAAAAGAGTTTTGACCAAGTTTATTATCTAAAAATTCCTGATTATTTGCAAGAAGCAAAATTGCTAATATTGCAGTTAGAAATACAATAGTCATCAACGTTAAAGCTTTTCTAAAGGCAGATTGGGATTGTTTTCTGCTTTTTGCATAATTTTCAAAAGGATTATCCGCCGATCCGGAAGAATATCTTCTGTATCTTCTCTTTAATGTATTATTCGGACTATTTTTTCTATTACTAAAATCACGTTCTTTCATTTTATTCATATCTCAATATTATTCGGTGCATGCACTACTTATATTTTATAACAAAATATCTTTGATAAATACTTTAACAAATGTATTTAAGTCTATTATGATTTTATAAAAAATCATGCTATTTTTTACAAACATAGCTATCAGCCATACAATTATGAAGTATAAAGCATATTAATATCCAAATCTTAACAAAATTTTACAAAAAATTTTAGTAAAAAAATTCGCTATTTTTGTAATTTTTTTTATTAATTTGAGTGTCTTTTTTAGATTTTTATCAATTTTTTATTTAAAAATACCATATTTTTATAAAATTATGCAAAAAGTCATCTTTACATTAATTTTACATTTTGACAATAGGAGGCAATTTTTTTTCTTGACCGCTTTTCAATATCATGTGTCTTGGTTATAATGAAGGCACATTCGGCGAAATATTAGAATAATATGATAAATAAAGTTGAATTAGGTAGTGTAAATAGTAAAAATAAATCCCCGAATTATGTCAGTATTAAAAGCAAAAATAGTGCTGTGCATTTTGACGGACTTGGAGACTTAGCTTTAAGAGGCATTCAAGCTTGCGAAGCTAATCCGATGGTCAACGTTTCGGTTTTGGATTTATCTACCGCAATTTTACCAAGAACTTTTTTTGAAACATTTATTGGTTCAAAACAAAAAGATGAAAATGGTGAAGAACATAGAAAGTTAAATGTTTTTGGCGGATTTGAAGCATTCAGACGCGAATCATCAGGTCTGATTATCAATTGCTTAATTCCAAGCTTTATCGTTATGGGTGTTGCTAAATTGTTTAACAAACCTGTAATGGGAGATTTTGCAGGTTCAGGGTTGACAAAATCTTGGGCAAACGGTGAAGCTATTTCAAATGTTCAAAGATTCTATACTTCTGCTATTGGTGCTGATAGCGAAGAAAGGATTTACAATACTTTGAAAAATATGTCAGGGGATATCCATGGCGTTGATGGTGCAAGAGAAAAAGCATTTAAGGATATTCTTGCTAATGATGAAGTTTATGACGAGCTTGTCAGAAAAACCGCAAAAGGCATTGTTAGCGGAGAAAAAGAATTATATGTTTCTAATTATAAATTTATAGAAAACTTGAAAAAATTCTTCGGTATAAAAACATACAAAAATTATACTGATGACTTATACCAATATGTTGTTAATAAAACCGGAATTTCAGAAAGCATAAGATTTACCGGTGATAAAGGCTATTCAACAAGCAGTTTAAAACATTTGTATGACAGTACCGGCGATTTATTAAATGGAATTGTAAAAACAAATATTGCTGATAATGCTGATAAAGTAGGAGAATTCTTCAAAAAGGCAAACAAATTAGTAAATTATAAGAGTGCTATCGGTTTAGGAGCATTTATTATACCGCTTGCAATTTCTGCTCAACCGATAAACAGATGGATTACTCATAAATTGGCAGGTAAAAAAGGTGCGCCTATTTACAATGATGATAAAGAAAGAATTTTAACTCCCGAAGAAAAACAAAAATTAAATGCTCAAAAATGTTTTGCGGTACCTTTAATGTGGGGAGTAGCAGGTTTATCTATGTTAATGGACAGACCAAGCTTAAAGATGTTCCAATTTAAGAATATCTTCCCTACTATGGATCAAGCCAGAATAATTTCTGCTGCAACATTCTCAAGCCGTATCGCTGCTTCTGAAGATTCTTCCGAATTAAAAGAAAATACAATAAGAGATATTGCAACATTCTCAAGCTTCTATTTCTTAGGAGACTACGCGGCAAAGGGTATTGCAACATATCTTGAAAATCATAACAAAGATGGTATTAAATTAATAAACCGCTTGAAAGAATCAAAAGATGGTGCTAATATTTTTGAGAAGTTCTGGAATTGGGCTAAACATACAAAAATGAAGTCCACAGATGAACTTTCATCTATCGCAAATGAAGCATTGCGAACAAAAGCTAAGACAATGCGTGCTTGGTGTCAGGTAGGAAACCTTGTATTCTCGTTATTGTCTTTGGGTATATTTATCCCGTTATATACACGAACCCAAACTAATAAGAAAAAGCAGCTTGAAGCTGAAAGAACCGCGTCGGCTCAAACCTCGTCGGTAGCATTTACCCAAAATCTTTTAAAAGACAAATCACCGGCATTCAAGTCATTTTTCAATTAGTCAAACACATAGATAGGTAAATTAAATCAATATGAAAGTAGAACAAAATTATCAACAATTAAATATTAAGCAGATACAACCAAAATGTGAAAACAAAATTACTCAAAATAAAGTTTCTTATAAATCAAATCCTAATTTCACGGGCTGGGTTGATATGGGATTGCGCTTTCTTGATACAAATCCGGCTTGGGGAGCTGATGTAGTTGACTTATGTTTTATGGTTACTCCAAGAACTCTGACTGATTTTGGCAGAGGGGCTGATGCCGGGATTGAAACAATGCGCCGCGAAGGTATGGGTACTGCGAACCATTCTGCTGTGCCTTTATACGGTACACTGGCCGGTTTAGCTTTTGCTATGGGTATCAATGGCTTGTATGGCTTAAATGAAAAAGGTAAAGTAAAAGCAAGCTCTGTATTTGCGGATTCTGAAACTCTCGATATGATGGGCAAAATTTACGATAAAGAACTTAAATATGCCCAATCTAAACCCGGTGCAAATCCGTTAAGAAGTTTCTTAACCAAGTATTTTGGCAGTTATGAAGCTTTATCTCCGAGCGAAAATGCTAAATATATTAAGGCTGATGATCTTGATATAAAAAGAGTTGTTGATATTTTAGAACAAGAAATTAAAGCTGACGGCAATAAACCTGCCAAAGATGCGATGGCTACTGCCAGAGCAATAATAACTTCATCTTTAGGCGGTGCTGAAAATAATTTAAGAATTATTGCCAATGATGGAGAAAAACTTCATACTTCTCGCTACACAGTTGATACTATTATTGAAAATGCTTATAAATTAGGCAAAATATTTACAACTGAAAAAGTTAAAGAAGCATTTATAAGTGCTGAACATTATACTGAAAATGCATTTATAAATGCCATGAAATCAATGAACATGAAACGTTCACTTGCGGGCATCGGCATTGCTTCAGCAGTTGGGGTTTCTACTCAACCTCTTAATATGTACTTAACCAAGAAGAAAACCGGTAAAAGCGGATTTGTAGGCGGCGGTGAAGAAGATAAATCTACAGGTTTCAAATTAAAGAAATTAGCTGCCGGTTTAGCATTTTTAGCAGGAGTATTTTCTACTATTGAAAATCCTAAAAAATTAATAAAAGAACCTAAATCTTTAATTAATGCACTTCAATTTAAAGGTTTCAACCCGACAATTAAGCAATTCAAGTTTATTTACGGTATTACAATTTTCTCAAGATTTTTATCTTCAAGAAACGATAACGAATTAAAAGAAACTTCCATAAAAGATACGCTTGGATTTATTAACTGGTTGATTTTAGGCAACTTTGTCCAAAAATTAGTGGCACAAGGTCTTGATAAAGATTTAATCAAAAAAGACGGTGACGGTATTATGAAATGGATTACCGGCTCAGTTCTAAAATCAAGAGATGAAATCTTACATGCATCTTTAGGTAAAAAAGTATTCAAAAACGGTAAAGCACTAAGTTATAACGAAATGGTTAAACTTGCAGATAAAGCAACAAAAATCAAATTGCGTAAATTGTCTATAGCTCAAATTATAAATTATGCTTATTCCGGTCTTGTTCTTGGCGTTGGTATTCCGAAACTGAATATTTACCTGACCGGCAGACGAGAAGCAAAAAAAGCAGAAAGACTTGCAAAATCAGGACAGCAGCCACAGACTCAAAATGGTGTTATATCCTCAACCGGAGCACTTAAAAATGAAGATATTATGCTTGCTCCGGCTAATATCCGGTTTTTAAATAAAACAGGTGTTGATTTTTTGAATAATTAGATTGCATGAATAGCAAATTGTGAATTAATCGTAACTTGTTAAGGCGCAAAGTTATTATAATTTTATCTTTCTTACTAATTTTTTAAAATAATCCGGCTCATTTATAGCCCTTTCGGCACATGCCCAACCATACCATTGTGCTGTACTGACCGTATCAAAAGAACAATCTCCAACACCACTATAAGTATTAGCTATATATGGTATTAATGCGCCCTTCATTTCATCAATCCTAAACGCAAACATATCATATCCGAACCTATTTGGGGGATTATTATAACCATTTATATCA
>JAFUSQ010000021.1 GCA_017467605.1 bacterium
CAAAAGTTTTCCGATTATGCTACAATGTTCTTGCAAGACTACCTCCTAATTTATTGTCTGGACAACTTTATTTTAGGACAAACAGCAATTATTTGCTGCGTCTTGCTTTTTTATACTATTTTTTTACGGGACAGTAGTGCATTGGGAGAGGGGTGGGGTGAGGGCACGAACAATAGTTTAGTAACAATTCCCTTCTCTATGGAGGGTTAGGGTGGGTCTTGGTTGGCTGCTACCTATTGAATACCCTGTGAGCTAATTCCCCTTCGACACTTTGTGCCACTTCCCCAATCGGGGCAGAATAATTTTCATGTCATGCTGAACTCGTTTCAGCATCTACTTTTTAGATCCTGAAATAAATTCAGGGTGACAAAAATGACTGGATTGCTTCGTCGGACTTACGTCCTCCTCGCAATGGCAGTGGGATTAATAACCGTAAAGAACTTATTCACTTATTCACCTATTCACTTCAATATTTACCTGTAACGGTCAATTATTCATTACTCACAATTAACCAAATTTATGTTTGTGTTAAAATAAATTAGTAAGGTTAGTGAAAGTTGGAAATATGAATATTGATAAAATTAAGCTTATAAACTGCATAAAGATGCTAAAAGAACCCAAAATTTTGGTTGTTGGAGATTTAGCATTAGACGAAATGATTTACGGTGATGCCGAAAGAATTTCTCGCGAAGCTCCGGTATTGATTTTGCAGCATACTAAAACAAAATTGATTTTAGGCGGGGCATCAAACGCAGCTCATAACGTTGCAACTTTAAATAATGGAAAAGTTGGTGTTATAGGGGTTGTCGGAAATGATTATCATTCGGATTTATTATACGAAACTTTTGAAGATGCTAACATTGACTGTTCTCGTATAGTCAAAGACAAAAACCGTAAGACTATTGTCAAAACAAGAATTTCAGGTTCAATTACAACCTCAATAACTCAACAAATTGTCCGAATAGATAGACAATCAAAGGGTTCGATATCGTCAGAAACCGAAGAAAAAATTATCAGAAATATTGAAAGAGTTTTGCCTGATTATGACGGAGTAATTTTATCAAATTATCATATCGGAACTTTAACCGATAAAATTATAAAATTCACTACAGATTTAGCAAACAAATTGGGAAAAGTTGTTATTGTTGATGCTCAGAAAGATTTGGAATTATACAAAAATGTAACTTCAATGACTCCTAATCTTCCTGATACTGAAAAGTCTGTCGGATTTTTTATAAAAACAGAAGATGATTTAAAACGTGCAGGAAGCAAGTTATTATCAGAGACTAATGCTAAAGCTATTTTGATAACTTGCGGTGCTGACGGTATGTTTGTTGCTGAAGCTGACGGTGCTTACACTAAAATCCCTGTATTTAATAAGTCAGAAGTTTTTGATGTTACAGGTGCGGGAGATACGGTTACGGCGGTTTATTCTCTTGCATTGGCTTGCGGAATTGATCCTGTTTATTCAGCCGTAATCGGTAACATTGCGGCAAGTATTGTTGTAAGACAGTTCGGGTGCGCTACTACAACAATTGAAGATCTGATTACGGCAGCAAAGAGTTTAAAGATTTAATTTAAGGAGACTTTTATGGAAAAATTAAAAGAACTTGTAAAGAAAATCAGAATAGTTGATTTGATTATAGTTGTTTGCGTGGTTATCGCTCTATGTGTAGGTTTTGTAACTTATAAAGGTTACAGGCAAACCGCAGATAAAAAAATCGAAGCAACTTCAAATATTGTATTCAAAGTCTATATGAGAGGGGTAACTTTCTCAGGACAAGATATTCCTATTAAAAAAGGTGAAAAAACATTTATTAGTATCAGAAATGTTCCTTACTCTGATTTAGAAATTCTTGATGTAAAAGCAGACAGAAGAAAAATTGTTCTGCCGACTTTGAATTCAAAAAAAGTAGTTATAGTTGTTGAAGATGTTTCTCAACCTGATTTGTATGATGTTGTTGTAACTCTCACTGATAAAGCTAAAATTACAAAAGATGGGGCTGTTGTTGGGGGTAATAAAGTTAAATTAGGATTGCCTATAACTTTGGAAGGTGCAGATTACAAATTTACAGGTTCGGTTTCTGACATCAAGGTCGTTGATGCCGTTGTTGATGAAGCTTTGAATAAAGAAATGAATACAACTGACGATGTTCAATAAAATTTTTAAATTTTCACAAGAAAAATTAAATTATTTATATCAAAACAGTTTATTTTTACAAAATATTGACAAGTTTATCTTGCCCTTTATTTGGCTGACTTTTATCGGTTCAACCTTTATGCAGTCTGATGCCATTGGATTTTATGCGCTAATCGTAATGTTTTTAACTTTGGTTAAAATGTTAACTAAAACCGGTGAGAAAATAAATTTTAAAAACTTTGAAATCTGGCTTGTTGCATATTTTATGATAGTTGTTATAAGTCTTTTTGGCTCAACGCTTTTTGCTCTTAGTTTAAAGGGTTTTTTCAAAACCTTTGTTTATATCGGATTTTATTTTTCTGTTGCTCAGTATTTAAAAGACAATAAAAAACATATTCCATTGATATTGTTGTCAATCGGATTGTGTGTATCGAGTGAAATTATAATCGGATTTTTGCAAAGTTTTTTACATCTTGATGCAATTTCAACCTGGCAAGATACATCAAGAATAAATCCGGAAGACGTAATTTCAAGAGTTTACGGAACATTAAAACCTTTAAATCCTAATTTATTTGGCGGTTATTTAATTTGCGGATTCCCTGTCGTATTGGGTTCGGTGTTTTATTTTGCAATCAAGAAACATTACAAATTTGCACTTGGTTGGTTATGTTTAACTCTGTTGGGAATTTATACGATTTTTCAAACAGGCTGCAGAGGGGCTTATTTAGCTTTGATATTAATTTTAGGCTGCACATTTTTATTATCTGCAAAATTCTTCTGGAATACATACAAAAAATTATATATAACCTTTACATCTGCTGCGTTTGGATTGTTTGTCAGTGCTTTTATGTTTGTTAGTGCTCTCAGACACAGATTCCTTTCAATTTTTGCAATGAGAAATGATTCATCAAACTCATTTAGATTTAATGTATATCATTCTGCAGTAGAAATGTTTAAGGATAACTGGCTTTTAGGAATCGGGGTAGGTAATAAAAATTTTAGAGAAATTTACGGTCTTTATATGAAAACAGGATTTGATGCATTGAGCGCATATAATATCTATCTTGAAACAGCGGTAGAAAGCGGAATATTTGCACTTATTGCATTTTTAGGTTTTTTGGTTATACTTTCTACGGAAACGATAAAATATATTGTTAATCAAGTTCAGAATGATAAAAACGATATAATTTTTGCATCAATTTCAATAATTGCGATATGGGCAGTATTATTCCATGGTTTTGTGGATACAATATATTTCAGACCGCAATTACAATTTATGTTCTGGACATACGTTGCAATACTGTCAACATTGTTAACTAAAACCGAAAAAGTTTAGCACAAAAATCCGCCGCCAGGGCAGCCCCAAAATCCGCCCATACCCATCATAGGCATTGGAGGTGGTGGAGGAACCATTCCCATATGATGCATATGAGTACCATACATTGCAGGCGGATACATGCAGCCATTCATTGCAAAGAAGAAATAAGGATCATTCAATGTGAGTAATGCAGTTGTGCCGAATGCATTTGCTCTTTCATTGCCGTATCCTGCAATAATGTTTGTATTTATACCTGTATAATTCCCATGGCGAGCCATATCATAGGCTATCTCGTTGCGCGCCATTCCGTTTGTCATATTGCGGAAAAAATTAAAATTCGCAGTTTGAGGATCAACACCATTTTGTCTTTGTTCTCCCCAATTTACAAGTGAAGCCAAAGTACAGTTTATATTTCCAAACAACCTCATGTTACTTGCATAATCGCTCATAATTATTCCTCAATTTATACTCTTATTTATATAAAGTATTTTATTTACAAATAATTGATTTTTTATATTGAATTTGTGAAGATATATTAAGTATATACTTTTTATGAGTATTAGGTATTTTCAAGATTAGTAAAAACGACAATAATTTTTTATACATTTTGGTGATTATTTTGAATAATCAAACCTTTACAATTCATATATAAAGACTTAGTGGAGTAAAATTATGTTTATTGGAAATGGTTGTAACGATTGCAATATGTATAATCGTTTGGAAATGAAAAATATTGATCAAAATCTTTTACCCTGGCTTGAAGATATTATTGATGAAAATAATTGCAGGCTGGAAAGAAAAGAATGGAAAAGTAAATACAACAGCTATGTTGTATATGATTACGAACCCTTTTGTACGGAAGGTTTTGAGATTAATCTTGTGATAAGTGCAAGAGAACCATCATTTTTGAATTTTATAAAATATCTTTATGATGAAAAAGTTAGTACAATTGAATACTTGAATAATTGTATAACCATATGATAGTAATTATTCAAAGAAATCGGGCGGGTCGAAAAAACTTTCGACCCGCCCGATTTCTTTTATTAAATTAAATTTTAAAATTATATATCATTCCGAACTAATCTAAAAATTTTTGTGTGAGCCTGTATCCGTCGGCGAAGCCGTTAGGTGTTTCGGAATCTAATAAATTAAAAGATGCTGAAACACCAAGTAGGAACAGAAAATTACGTTTCGCAAGCTCAACTAATTTTCTAGTCAGTTCAGCATGACAGTTTTAACATTTTTTTATTCTTCTGTCGGTTGTTCAGGTTTTTGAAAACATTCTTTACAAAAGACTTCTCGACCCGGAACAGGTTTAAACGGAACTTGCGTTTGAGCCCCGCATTTTGAGCAAACAGCATCATACATTTTTCTTTTTTTGCGATTGTTTTTTCTGCGGGCAAGTCTGCATTCAGGACATCTTTTGGGCTTGTTAACCAAGCCTTTTTCTGCATAGAATTCTTGTTCCCCTGCCGTAAAGATAAACTCTTTTCCGCAATCTTCACACACTAATTTTTCGTCTTCGTACATTGTTTTTCTCCTGATTGTGTACATCGGTTTATAAAGAAACCATTAATAACTTTAATTGTACACTTTTTTTGAGAATTTGCAAGGGGGATGGTAAATTTTTTATTAGTCGGGTTTATATTCAATAACATCAGCCAAATTACATTTAAAGTAATTACAAAGCTTATTTATTGTACTCAATTTTACGTCAATATTCTCTCCCTTTACAAGCTTTGAAATTGTTGCTTTACTCAACTCTGTCGCTTCAGCTACTTGATATCCTTTAACTTTGTATTGCCAAATAAGCTCATGTAATTTCACTGTAATCATAATTGCATTATAACTTTTTCAACTACACTTGAAAAAATAATAAAGTTTGCTATAATATATTCATGTATAGTAGAATATTTTTTAATATAATTTAATATTTGGAGGTAAGAATGAATTTAGTTAAAATCAAGAGAAATAGGAATAAATATAAAAACAACGTCATTGCGAGCACGAACGACAGCGGATTTGCGGACGGACGGAGCAAAGCGAGTCCGGATAGCGAGAAAATTGAGCAAACTGCAACGAAGTTGCAATTGCGAAACATTTCGAGCGTGGAGCAAATCCAAGACAGTGAGTGCGCGGCAATCCAGAAAAATTCGTACAGAAACGACTGGATTGCTTCGTCGGACTTATGTCCTCCTCGCAATGACAGGAGGAAATATTGTTCCTCCCCAATGGGGACACAAGTTCGAGCAAACGAGGAACGAGTTTTGCGAGACTGCGTGCAGGGAGCGATAGCGAGTCGCAGGCTAGGTGGGGTGCAACACCGGAGGGTCAAGTTTGCTTTTTGTCGCCCCCTCTCCCCTACCCCCTCTCCCGCAGGGCGAGGGGAAAAGATGTCCGCCTTCACCCTCGCCGAAACTCCTCACCGGAGTGGGTATTCTGCTACAAACTTTGACAAGACTCAACGACTACTGCGCTCCGCGGGGTTTACGTTAGCAGAAGTTTTGATTACTATAGGCATAATCGGGGTAGTTTCTGCTATGACTATTCCGAATTTGATGACGAATTATAAGGTATACAGACTTAAAACTCAGTTCTGGAAATCTTATTCAACATTAAGTCAGGTAATTCGCAGAATGAATGATGACGGAGTTTTGTATAATCCAAGTGAATATGAGGTTGGAGAATTTTATAAATTGGTTCTGAAATATATTTCAGGCGGTCTGGATTGCGGCATGGTTTCTACAGGTTCAGATAAA
>JAFUSQ010000067.1 GCA_017467605.1 bacterium
ATAACAGCATAAAATCTTGTCACCCTGAATTTATTTCAGGGTCTATTATCGCTCAGAGGCAGAAACTATAGAAAATTTTTTTTGATGTAAAGATAATCAGATGCTGAAACCAGTTCAGCATGACAGCATAAAATCTTGTCACCCTGAATTTATTTCAGGGTCTATTATCGCTCAGAGGCAGAAACTATAGAAAAATTTTTTTGATGTAAAGATAATCAGATGCTGAAACCAGTTCAGCATGACAGCATAAAATCTTGTCACCCTGAATTTATTTCAGGGTCTATTATCCGTATTAACCGAATAAGTTGAAGCCTCTTTCAATGTTTTTGTCGATGATTGATTTTACTGATGCTTCTTCTGTTTGTAATGCACTTAATTCTGTTTGTAATGATGTTTGTTCTACTTCTAATTTCTTTTCTTGGCTTTTTAATTTTTGTTCTTTTGCGTTGTAGTATGATACTACTGCATCTCTATCATTTGTGTATACATTACAGAAATCTTTTGATGTTTTTGCTGTTTCTGTTACGTTGTCGTGATTGATTAAGTATTGGTTATTTGCTAATTTTGCTGTTAAGTTTGCTTGGTCTAATTGGCCATCTTCTTTCCAACCGTTTTGGCATGCTTTGCTGAAGATTTGTTCATAGTTTGCTAATTTTGTTTTAGCATCATCTTTAACACTTACAAGTTGAATTGGCATTGTTGGTACTGTACCATTACTTCTATAGTTTTTAACTTCTTGTGATAATGCATTGTATGCAGCAGTCCATTCTTCGTATGTTTTTCCTGCTTCATTTTTGCATTTTTCAGTACCAATATTAATACCGGCTATAGATTGTAATTGTTGTTTGAAATAATTAAATAATGGTTTTAAATCTATTGCAGCCCATTTAGAACCAGCTCCTCCACCATTTTTAAAATCTGAGCATGTTATTTGAGCTTTATCTTTAGCAGCATCAATATTTTTTTCATAATTGCTTCTAATGTTAGTAATATTAAAACCTTGTTGTTTATAATATTCTTGAGTGTTTTGAACTGCTTGATTTAATTTATTTGTATCAATTGAAGGTATAGCATTTTTAACTGTTTGACCCAAATTAGAAATTATAGTATTAACTTTACTTAATAATTCATTTGCCCAACTAGAACCAGCATGATGGTTTTTGCTACCTAAAGATAAAACTGTAGATTGACCATTTGCAATTTGTTCCCAAGTAATATTGTTTATATCATCAATATCATTATTTGTCTTTTTAGCATAGTTTTCAGTAAGAGGATTAGAACCACCTGTTAAATTAGCTTTACCCAATTTAACTGTACCTTGTATAGGAGCTTCTTTACCGTATGTAGTATCAAATGTACTTACTGCTTGTTTTAATGCTGCTTCTTTATTTGCTGTCCATTCTGCTACTTCTTCTGCTGATACTGTTTTAATACCTGTTTTTACTTCGTTCCAGTCTTTTGCACCTGAGTTCTTATCAGGAGCTCCAACTACTGCGTTCATAAATGCATATAATGCTTCTGCTGTTTCTTGTCCGCCTTTTTCGTCTATTTTTGCAGCTTCCATACCTCTTGCGTATGTGCTGTTTAATACTACTCTGTTGTTTCCGTCATTTGTTAATAAGAAATATAATCCTTTGCCTGCATTCATTGCATCTTCACCCATGAATGAATCATAGTCAAATCTATCATTTCCATTGAATTCATAGTGTGTGCAATTTAATGCTGCATCTTTTGCTTCTGCTATATCGCTTGCTTCATCTGCTAATCTCATTTGTCTTGCAGAATTTATCATAAGGGCACCTTGTACCGTGTTGATACGATCTGAGATGAATAAATATCTTGCTTGTCCTGCTGATAATCCCATTTTGTACCTTTCTTGTTTCCCTTACATTTATCTTATCGGTATATATATCTATATTCTTTAGCCCCTTTTTTAGTCAAAATCATGATGTATAGCCGTTTTTCATGATTTGCGTCACGTCACTACTGCGTTTCAGCCCTCTATTTCTGTTTGTAACAAAATGTAAATAATTTCTGCTTTCTTAATATTTATTTACATTTTTATTTTCGGCAAAAAAAATTTTCGTGTTGGAATTTTTTCAAAGTGAAATTTTTTTGATTGAAATTTTTCTTGAAAAATTTTAGGTAAAGTTTTAAAAATTATTTTTTGAAACGATTTCATACATTAAGATGACGTTACAAATTATTTGCAAGGGTATAATAAAACAACAAAAATTTCTTTGATAATTACATACAAGTGGACATCACTTAACCTGCAGATTTTCGGTAGGGTGAAACAACCCGTAAGAGCAACAGCCGATTGAGAAGTTACTAAAATTGCGGCAGCAATTTAGACAAGTAACAAGGTTTTGCGTACCCGAATAATCCAAGACTTAATTGACGGTTCTTACGTCAAGAAAGGGGTGATGCTTATGACGAAATCGTTAATGCTGATTTTATTTTTTATAATTTCAATATTATTTAAAGTAGAAAAACTAGCACTTGCGATTGCAGTCCTAGTGCTAGTTTTATAAACTAAAACTAAAGTGATGTAAAATTTTAGCTTACGCTAATTGCCACTTGTTCTATTTTTATTATAACTCTTTTTAAACCTTTTTCAACCCTGTTTTTCTATTTTATACATTGCAAATCCACATTTCGATATTCTAAAAACCATTTTGTAACCAAATCTTAACATTTTAGTTCAAATTTCTAAAGTTTTTTGAAAATCAAGCCGATATATTACTTGTAAGCGAAAGCTAATAAAACTAAAGTAAAACAAGTAAAGGATAATGTGTATGTTAAGAAAAATCGTAGCTCCAAGTAATAATGTAGAA
>JAFUSQ010000068.1 GCA_017467605.1 bacterium
CCTTACAAGATTTGCTTGACATTGAGATCTTTCGCCCTGCGGGCTCAAGATGACGATAACCGTCATTGCGAGGAGGACGTAAGTCCGACGAAGCAATCCAGTCAGAATTGCACAACTTTTTCTGGATTGCCGCGCACTCACTGTCTTGGATTTGCTCATCTGAATGACATGATTTTGTTAGGGGGTTGCTATGGAAAGTTAATAAATTAAATTTTAAATCTTTCATACAATTATCTTCCTTAATCAATATACCACTAATATAATTATTATAATACCTATATTATATTAATTCAACAAATTGTATTAATATGTAAATTTAAATACCTTAATTTTAAAATTACTCCTTAAGTTCTATAATTTTGAAAAGCGAGGTAGAATATGAATTTAAATCCGTCAGAACCGTTTTATCAAATTAGTCAGGCTGCAAAATTACTCGATATTACAAGCGACAGATTAAGAACATACGAAGAAGAAGGATTAATTAAACCTTATCGCACAAAACAGTCAAAAGAAGGTAAACGCTTATTTTCTAAAAATGATATTGAATGGTTATCTATGATTAGAGATTTAATAAAACTCGGAGTATCCATACCGACAATTAGAATTTTATTATTAAGCGATTATCCTATAACTCATCAATTCTATAAAAATAAAGACACCGAAATAGTAAATATGCTCAAGAAATTAAAATCGCATTGTATTTATTCAATATTAATAGAAGATTAGACCTTCATATTTCCGGAATAAAAGTTTTGCATTGTAGGTCTTTTAAAATATGCATAATATTTATTATTTATTTTCAAATCAGGTTTTTGATTAGTTTTATTCATTCTTGCTATACCCTTTTTCTGTGAATCAGATGCAATTTCATTACGAGCAACAGGGGTTACAAGGTTACAAGAAATTACTGACCCTATAGTTGTGCCGATAACATCAATACCGTTTTTAAAAGAATTATAACGTTTCAATCCTGACGGAGTTAACAAATTGCTTCTATAAACATCAAATGAACCTTTTCCAAGTTTGTCAGCTGCACCCTTATATACAAGAAAATCCTTAACAGATTTCGGAAGCCATCTGCCTGTTTTTACAAGTTTATTTGCGACATTTTTAAATCCTTGAGTAATAAGATAAAAAGATATAATATTTATGCCTGCATCAGCCATTTCCTGAGGAATCAAGAACATTTTTTGTTCTTTCGGAATTTTATCATTAAATACAATCGCACTTATCTGAGCAAGAGAAGATAATACCCAGCCAATAACACCTGTATGAACAAGCATTTTCCCCGGTTTATGACCGTATGCTTTTGCAATTTGATTAATAACTTTTCTAAACATGGAGGTCTCAGGCATTATAATTTACCTCCTTGCGCTTTTTGTCATTTGATTGGTTAGTATTAGAATTTTGGTTTTGAACTTTATTTACAGGTTTATTTTTGCATTTATCAACAAATTTATTTGTCAAAAATTTTGTTAAAGGAGCATCAATAGCAAAATTAGTAAACACCATAACGGCAAGTGAAATAATTGTTCCAAGAGATTGTTTGTAGTGTCCCAAATCTTTCAAGACCCCGGATATTGCAGAATCAGGTGTAAATAAAGTCCTTAACCTTGGGAATTTTGTTAATTTAGTAATTTGTGAAGGCAGCATACAACAGTAATCAATAGCTTTAATACACCCGTAACGAATTAAGAATCCAGTTGTCGTACCAGCAATAATTTTAGCAACAGTACGCGCTGCAGAAACTTTTCGTGTTTCTTCATCAACTTTTCTGTTATGCAAATCAATAAACGGTTGACTCATTAATGCAGTTGCACCAAGAATTAACCTGTTCTGAGGGGAGGAAACATGTTTGCCAATCCAGGATATAGCTCTATTTGCTCTCTTTGAGGTTGAAGCCCAAGAAGGAATAACACGTGTTATTGACGTGGTAATTTTTGATGTAAAATTAGATATACCTAAACCGCACATAGTTATTCCTACCCAAACCAATAAAGATTATCAAGGTTATTAATTGATTAATTATTGTTCTGTATTCACAAAAATTTACAAAAATATTGAGGTACAGTTATTATTGTACCTCAAATATTCAATATTTATAAAAATTTTATAAAATTGCCCCTTTAGGAACCACGGTAACACCGCCTTCCGATACGTGGAAACCTCTTTTTATATCTTCCTCTTTATCAAATCCGATAGTTGTATGCGGAGGGATTATAACATTTTTATCAATAATAGCTTTTTTAATTTGCGAATATCTACCGACTTCAACATTTTCCATTAAGATACTATCAGTAACACTTGAAAAACTGTTAATTCTAACTTTAGGCGACAGTACACAATGAGAAAGACCGCCGCCTGAAATAATACAACCTTCTGAAACCATAGAATTAGTTGCCATACCGACTCTTTCGCCTTCTTCCCAAACAAATTTTGCCGGAGGATAGTTATAATTAAAGGTTCTTAACGGCCATTCTTTTGAATATAAGTTTAATTCAGGTGTGTAATCAAGCAAATCCATATTTGCCTGCCAATATGCATCAATACTTCCGACATCACGCCAATAACCGCGTTCACTGTCAGTCATACCTGCAAAAGAATTATCTGCAAAATTATAAATATAAATATTTTTACCTTCGTTTAACAACATAGGTATAACATTTTTCCCAAAATCATGACTTGATTCCGGTTTTTGAAAATCCTTTTCCAGTGCGGTCAAAAGAACTTCTTTATCGAAAATGTAGTTACCCATAGAAGCTAAACACATACCGGGATTTCCGGGAATAGATTTTGGAGGAGTTTTTGGTTTTTCAACGAAATTAATAAGTCTCCAATTTTCATCAACTTCCATAATTCCAAATTCAGAAGCTTCTTCAATCGGAATAGGGATACCCGAAATTGATAAGTCTGCTTTTTTCTCTTTATGAAAATTAAGCATTTGAGTAACGTCCATTTTATATATGTGATCTCCCCCAAACACGCAAACATATCTGGGATCTTCATCTGAAATATGAAAAATATTTTGATAAATAGCATCAGCAGTTCCACGATACCAATCATTGCCTGTTCTCATTTGAGCCGGAGCCAAATCTACATACTGATTCAAAAACGGAGACAATGCCCAACCCCTTGTAATATGCTTATTTAATGAATCTGACTTATACTGAGTCAAAACTTTAATTTTGTAAAATCCCGAATTAATAAAATTATTGATGACAAAATCAATAATTCTGTAACGTCCGCCAAAAGGTACTGCAGGTTTTGCTCTATCTTTTGTCAAAGGATACAATCTTTTACCTTCACCACCTGCTAAAATCATAACTAATGCATCATCAATTGACATATAAAATCCTCTTTCACTATATAAGAATTATATAATAAATTATTTTAAAGTGCACTAATACTAAATAATTAATTTTCATAATAACGCAATAAAAAACGACTTAAGTGAATAAGTCGTGGAAAATCAATAGGAAAAAAGGGAAAGGAAATTTTTTATATTTTGCTGAACTTTACAAAGCGGACTAAAAATTTTGTCATTCTGAACTTGTTTCAGAATCTAAAAATTTTTGAGTGAGCTTGCATTCTGTCAGGTGTTTCAGTATCAGTTTTTTATTAAGCGTTGAAAGTTTTGAAAGAGTTTTCAACGTTTTTAGAAATAACTTTC
>JAFUSQ010000069.1 GCA_017467605.1 bacterium
TCAGAATGACAGAAAAGACTGGATTGCTTCGTCGGACTTACGTCCTCCTCGCAATGACGTAACTCACCTTCTCCCCTACAGAGAATAATATTTGCAACACTATTCGGCGAAGCCGTCGCGGCGTCCGCCTTTTTACATGTTGAATTCGCTAAAAACCCGTTAGCAGAAGGATCTAAAAGCCCCCCCCCCCGAGATTTCAAGCTATACTTGCTTTTTGACATTTTTGATACCTCCTGTGTCAAGTTCATAATTCTTAACTCAATTTTTATAACTTCATTTTTCATTATAAATTATATTCCAACTTTTTGCAAGTGCTTAATATTTTTTTATTAATTTGTTATAATAAAAATATGAAGAAAAAGATTATTACAATATTTATATTACTATTTACTCCAATTGCTGTTCTGGCAGATGCATTTGTACCTGAGTTCGATACAATGAAATCTTTGCGCTGCGATTTTGAAGAAACTATATACAACCAAACCGGAAATCCGATTACAAAAAGCAAGCAATTCAGATTATACAGACTTGATGACACTTACAACAAAATTTATCTTGGCAAAGAACCGATTGATAACATAACTTATTACGGAAATGATAGAATAGAATTTAATATTCAATCTATGACAGATGATTTTATTGTAATGTCGCAAACTACAATCAACAGAACAAATGGCGAATACAATTCATATTCAGAACTTGAATATGATAACGAGATTTTCGGTACAAGAACGGCAAAAGCCGTTGGTGTATGTAAATTTTTAAATTAACATTTACTTTACAATATTATTCTTCAGGCAATTTTTCCCCTCAAAATACGTTTATTAATATATAGGGGAAATTTGTAATGGAAAAAGTATTAACAGGCGAAAAAGACTGTGATATTTTGGATAGAATATTTTCTAACGAAAATATTATAAACGGTGCTATTGAATTATCTTGTAAAAAACCAAAAAATAAAAAAACTTTGACATCTTGCATTATGTATGCAGAAAGTTTTTCTGAATTTGGAACATTAATTATTAATGACGAACTTTCAAATAAGTTAACATTCCAAATTGCTTATAAATTAGCACAAGCAATAGACAAAAATTCCATAATTGATATTAAAAAAATTAAATATGAATATGGCAAAACAAAAGAATTTGCAAACGCAAAAGAATTTTTAAATAAAAAATGCAAAGAAATTTGGAACATTTATGAAAATAAATCTTCTAAATTAGAAATTCCCGTAGAAGCAATGAAAACTTTGGGTATTACAAATAAACCATCTTTAGATTTTTTACTGGAAAACAGTTTAAATTTTTACGAAAAGGATAACCGTTCAACGACAGTAGACATCATAAATTCAATTTTAGAAAATAAAAATTTGGATTATAATTTTAACGATATTTATAACTATCTTGTCAATTTCTATAGAAAGAAAAGGTGTAAATATAATTTTTTAACAGCTCAATATATGGCAGAAAATCTTGATTATAACAAGACAAAGCTTGATTTACTCGGTATAGATAAAAACTTGTCAGATAAAATTTTCAAAACATTATCTTTTACAAACAAAATAAAATACATTATAAAAAATAAATTTAACATGTATTAATATTTGTATGGATTCTTATGCAAAAATTTCCATGTTTGGATTTAAATATTAGCATGGAGTTAAAAATCCGTCCGCAGACAGTTAGATTTTATGAAAAAAAAGGGATTCAATTTTTCAGAGACTTTTCAGCTCTGAACAAGGCAAAAAATCCCGTAAATATCTCTATACCCAAACCCGGCATGGAAACATCAATTGAAATTACAAATTCAACGGGTAAAAAACTCGGATTTTTTGATTTGCAATTTAAAAAAGAACAATCTCAGCTTGACGGAATACAATTGTTATCAGAAGTTGAACACGAAAATATAGGTGAACTTTTAACTTTATCTTCTTTGATGGAGTTTTCCAAGAACAGATTGAACAATTTCAAATTCTTTTCACTTGAAGAAACCATACCATTTCATATGCGTTACGGTTTTATAATCGACAATGATGATCCCAATTACATATTAAACGCGTTAAAACAAATCACAAAATCCGATTTGAGAAATATTGATGAATTAAAATACAGAGCAACTTTTTTCTATAAAAAAATAAAAGAAGCCATGAGAGCTACACCTGAAAATAATGAAACATTGCAAAGAGGTTGTAAAGTTATAAGTGATTATATAAAATTTTTAACAAGAAATAAGCTTCAAAAACAACATGGTATTTATCTTGAAAACGGATCTGACGTCAAATTTACCGATTATGAATTGATGGTCGAAAAGGGCTACTTAAATTCTCTTTTACAAACACATAAAATAAACTATGAATTTTAATTTGAGGAAATTTAATGAGAATAGAGAACTTTAAAGTCGAAGAATGGTTTAATAAATACGAAAAAGATGCAGTTTATGATTTGGCTGATACTTGTGTTGAATCCCTATCGATAAATGAACTTTTTGAAATAACCGGAAATAAGGAAAAATCTCTTGAGGAAATTTTCAACCAAAAACTGAATTACGGCGCAATTCATGGCAGTCAACGTTTAAAAAATGCAATTTCGTCTTTGTATAAAAATCAGAATTCTGAAAATATAACAGTAACTCATGGAGCAATAGGGGCAAACCATCTGGTTATGTTATCAATTGTAGAATTTGGAGATAAAGTAGTTTCTATAGTTCCGACATATCAGCAGCATTATTCCATTCCAAAATCATTTGGAGCAAATGTTGAAATGTTTTTCTTAAAAGAAGAAGAAAATTGGCTTCCAAATCTTGAAAATTTAGAAAAAATTGTCGGTAAAGATACTAAATTAATTTGTTTAAATAATCCCAATAATCCTACCGGTGCAGTAATTCCTGATGAAATTCTTGAAAAAATTGTCGAAATTGCGAAAAAATCAAACGCATATATTTTATGTGATGAGGTTTACAGAGGGCTAAACCATGAAGGAAATCCTTTTTCTGCTTCAATTGCAGATGTTTATGACAAAGGGATTTCAACAAGTTCCATGTCTAAAGTTTTTTCTTTGGCGGGGTTAAGACTTGGTTGGATTTGTGCGAACAAAAAAATCATAGACATTATAAATCATCAAAGAGAATACAACACAATAAGTATGGGTATTTTAGATGATTATTTTGCATCTTTGGCAATAGAAAATAAAGACAAGATTGTTAAACGTAATATAGAAAAAATTTTAACAGGGAAAAAAATACTTCTTGACTGGGCAAAAATAAACAAAAAAATTCATATTATTGAACCTAAAGGCGGAACAACCGCATTTGTCAGATATGATTCCGAACTGAACTCAAAACAATTATGTAAAGAGCTTCAACAACAGACGGGAGTAATGATTTTGCCCGGAGAAACAATGGAACTTGACGGATATTTACGGATAGGATACGGAAATAATTTTGAACAACTAAAAAAAGCTCTGGAAATTTTTACTCAATGGCTATAACGATTTAAAACTTTAACAACTCAAAAGGTTCTACATTAAGAGCTTTTGCAATAAGTCTTATACGAGATAAAGGAATATCACGATGAGCATTTTCAATATTTGCAATATAGGAATTGTCAGCTAAAATTTCCAAACTTAATTGTTCTTGAGTCAACCCTTTGGCTTTTCGTAATTCCCTAACCCTTTGTCCAAACTTTTTATGAAAAACTTTGCTCATCTTTTTGGTCATATTTTTGATATACCAAAGAGGTCAGATATAAAACATTGCTATTTTGAAGATTATCTGCTATAATATGCATGTGGCATGGATTTATGAGGTATGAAATTTTGAGAAACAGTAAAGTTAAAATTGGAAATTGGGAAATAAATAATCTACCCAAAGGGGGAAATTGGTACAAAGTGTCGAAGGGGAATGAATTCGAATGGGAAATCAGTAATAATACCGTTAAGTCCAATAGGGTGGGGGTAAATAAAACAAATTTAAAAGTACATACATTTACCCCTCCTCGCAATGACAGTACCGTCATTGCGAGCACGAACGACGGCGGATTTGCGGACGGACGGAGCAAAGCGAGTCCGGATAGCGAGAAAATTGAGCAAACTGCAACGAAGTTGCAATTGCGAAACTTTTCGAGCGTGGAGCAAATCCAA
>JAFUSQ010000022.1 GCA_017467605.1 bacterium
CCCATCCCGAACACGGTCGTAAATACTCATAGCGGTGACAATACTTGGAGGGCCACCTCCCGGGAAGATAACTCGTTGCCGACACCTAATTTAGAAAAATAAGGAATAAGACAAAAGTCTATTCCTTATTTTTTTTTGATTAGGTGGGACAATCTCGTTATATTTGTTTCAGGAGAAACAAATGATAACTCGAACGCCCTCGCAATAAACGGCACTGTTCGCACTTGCAATGAGTCCTCACCCGAATTTCTAACATTTGCCTTGCTCATGTTGAAATTCTTCCCTTTCCGCGTTCCGCTTCGCTGCCCGTAGAGAAAATTACTATGTTTTTTCGTTCTCTCCCTAAGTAAAATAGAAACTAAACGTCAAAATGGTACAGGATTATGTTATTGTTCGTAGCTTAATAATTCATTTTACCTTCTTCTAAAACTCGTCCGGCACAACCTGCACCTCTATCTGAGTCATATTTAATGCAACTAACAGAGCTATTATTTGAATTCCAGTAGCAACTTGTCAAATTACCACAGAAAAATTTTGAAAATGCTTGTGAACCCCATGGATAAATAGTTCCATCATCACTCAGTACAAATTGAAATATATCTCGCCCCATTTTATTTGGACCTTTGAAACCATTTATATCAATTATAAAACTTCCCATATCAAAACCTTGCGGGCTATATTGACTTTCAGAAAAGAATACAAAGTTTGTTATCATAGTACCATCCATTAATGTAATAGTATTTCCAAGATAATAATCAGAATAAAATCCCCCGCCAGTGTAATCAGAAATTAATACATCGTCGCCAGTATAATTATCACTAATAGTAGCTTTTTTGATATCTGCTATTTTGAAATATTTACGTAGGTTTGTAAAAAAATCTTTACAACTATCTATATCACTATCAGCGGCACAAGCAATATTATCAGCGATAGATATAAATGTTTCTGTTTGTGAAAGATACTCAACACTGTCATCTGCAAGCATGCGTCTAAATCCTTGATTGATAGTTGAGTATGCCTTTTGCAGTTGTGCTGTCCAGGTTCGTTTTTGATAATTACTTATCAAGTTTGGAATAGTCAGTGCTGCAACAACTCCAATTATACCTATTACAATGAGTGTTTCTGCCAATGTAAAAGCTTTTTTCATACATTTTCTCCCATAATTTGTACCTACATCAATCAAACCAAATTTTCTAAATATTGTCAACTGTAAGTATACAAAATATTACCAATAGTTTACAAATATGCAACAATGTAAAGTTAACAGTTAGTTGACAGGAGCGTGTATGCTTGAAATCGGTAAAAAAATAAAAGAATTGAGAATACAAAAGTCACTTACACAAGAACAACTTGCCAAAAGACTTTGGGTTACTAAGGCATTGATTAGTGCTTATGAAACCGGGTCTCGATTTCCTTCATTAGAAGTTTTGGTGCAATTGGCTTATACATTTAATGTATCAATAGATTATCTACTTGGAGTAAACAAAAAGCAAGTTATTGATGTCTCCAATCTTTCTCCTTCTCAAATAGAAATTGTTAATAGGTTAATTGTAGAATTTAGTGCAAAGTAATAGTTCTATTAGTAATAATTCACAAAAGTATTTGAGAGAATTTCCCCAAAGTGATTGTAACGAATTGTAAATACGTATTTAAAATAGCTAAAACCCTGATATAATGCTCTATATGATATGATATGATATGATGTGGTGTGCCTATAGCAATTAATTTTCCTAAAAAGTTTTTACATGTATGTAAGCGATGTGCTGAAAATTATGAGTAAAAACACGAAAGGAGATTATTATGGGTATTACTTTTAATTCTGATGGGAGCAATTTACAAAAAGCAGATAGTTTGTCCGGTCAAAGTTCTCTAAAACAATTTTTTGAACGAGTGAAACAAAAACCGGTTGATGTTAAAATGAGTCCCCATATGCGGACTATAGAATATAATCCTGATCCGTATGTCGCACCAAAGGAAATTTTGGAAATTACAGGTAAATCAAAAAAAGATTATAAGCCATCTGATGAAAATTTGATATTTAGGTATCAAAGTTGTGTTAAAGCAAAGAATGACGGTGTAAAAATTAATAAAAAAGGATATGATAATCTTGTAAAAGAATTGCAAAAACGGGGGTATGATTTATCAACAATTGATTTAATGTTGAATATGGGTATGGAACCTTCTGCTATTGCTAAGAAAAAATAATAAATTCTAAATAGAAAACAGGTCGATTTAATAAACCGACCTGTTTTCTTATGCTTTTTATTTTGGTAAAATTCCTGTTAAAAATTTATCAAGATATTCAGCTTTAACTAATGTTGTTGGTCTTGTGCCATCTCCTGCAAAAATCATAGGTTTTAATGATTTTGGCGGATTGAATGTTTCTGCATATCTTAATAAATTATCAAACATATTTCCTGTTATCCCGTAATATTTTCCTGCTTTTTCAATAACTGTTGCATTATTCGGATATACAACATTTCCGACTGTTTTCCCCGCAAGCGCATTTCTAAAATATCTTGTACCTGTCAAGTTGTTAGTTATTTCTGTTCCGATTTTCGCATTTCTAACAATTGAAAATAATCTTGGAGTTTGTGATTTAGCCACCTTTATAGCAATTTTTGTTACTGTATTCAACATAATTTTTCCCCTTTCCAGTGTGTTGTGTTGTTAATAAAGTTAAACTTACAGTTAATATAGTTACTTTTGAAAAACGTTTTTCTCTACATATCTATAAAAAATAACTACAAAATAAAATTGCTAAAATTTATGAAGTGATACTTCTAAAAAGCTAGAATTTAGGTATATTGTCGCATTACAGGTTTACAAAAGTTAATATAAAATACATTTAGAGACAAAAAAATAAAAATTTATGAAGTTATGGGTATAAAACAAGAGCTCGGATTAAAAATTAAACGCATGAGAATTAACAGAGGTCTAACTCAGGAGCAGTTGGCTGAAAAGGTTAATGTGTCGCAGCGTACTATGAGCGGAATTGAAATTGGAGAAAATTTTGTTACCGCTGAGACTCTTGATAAAATTATAACCGCCTTAAATACTACTTCAGAGGAACTTTTTGCAACAGACCACCTGAAAGAACAAAAATATTTATTTGAAGAAATTCAAAATGATATAAAATTAATTAGTCAAAATCCACAAAAACTCGAAACTCTTTATAATATTGTTAAGTCTTTGAAAAAAGAATAATTTATTTAATTAATATCAATTTCTTTTATATCAATATATTTAGGTTTGACTTCTTTGTAATTAATTATTCTTTCAAATACATTAAGTATCTCTTTAACTTTGTATTTATTAATTTCCATTTCAAGTTTTGTGTTGTACACTTTAGAGGTTGGTTTAAGTCCTAATTCCTGGTATTTTGTAACTGTGTCATAAGGCCCGTTTGTTATTGCATCAAGTTTTATTCTGGTTCCTTTATTTTTGTCAAAATCTTTGAATACTTTGTAAAATAAACTTTTACCCGCAAATTTAACTTTTTTGCCAAATTCTATTGGCCAAGTACAAATACAATCAATTACGGTTGTTTTATCAGGAAAACAAGTTATAATTCCGCAGATTTTATTATTTAGGGTTTCAAAATATGTTGTGTTGCCGGGTGATTGCATCATATCTATTGCATATTCAAGCATTTCGTGCCATCTTTCGTATTCTTCTTTTGTCAATCCCGGCATTAATTTTTTCATGTCAATTTTTTGAGGTAATGTCTTTAAATATCCAATATCAGCTTGATCAACAACTTTATAAATATTTAATTTCCCGCATGTTGCTACATGTAGTGCTTCAAATTGAGGTGTATAGACTTGATTTGTTTGGTTAGTTATTTGCACTAAAATTTCCTTTGTGGATTTTATAAGTTTAATCAAAATAAAAATTGCTAAATTTAAATTTTTTGTAAAGAAATTTTATCTTGATTTTGTCTTTTTTTTATTGTATTTTAATTTTGTAGGAATTAAGTTGGGGTAAATTTTATAATGCTTGTATCTTCTATTGGATATTTTAAGCCGGTTAGCACAGTTTATAGTGATAATGTTGTAAACAGTCAGCTATCTAATAATAAAAATATACTTTCGGAAGGATTTGGGCATTTTAATCAAAGCAGTATTTCTAAAAATAAAACTTTTATGGATTCTTTTTTAGATATTTGTAAATCTATTTTTTCAAATGATAAATCGGATAATAGTTCTAAATATTTATCATTAATTGGTTAGGTTATTTTTTATATCAAGTTTTTTTACCATAACTGAGCAAATTGCCGGAATTGCCGATAAAATTACCAATACAGGTACAATACTTGTTGCTTGTGCTATAAAACCTATAACAGACATTAAAATGGCTACTATTCCCCAAGAAAATCCGTTTATAAATCCACCGATAATACTTTTATATTGCGGTAAAACTTTTTGGGCCATACTCATTGTTATCGGAGTTGCAAACATTGTTACAAATCCCATTAATGCATATATTACAAATGATAAAATAGGATAGGTTTTGTATGTTAACATAAACAGTATCATCATTGGAAATGTTAAAATCATTGAAATATAAAATACGTTTGTTGTGCCTATTTTCTTTTCAAATTTCGGACTTAACAGTGAACTTATTCCCCCTAAAAATATAAATAAAAACAATGCGAAACCTATTTGAAATTGGCTATAACCTTCTGATTTCCATAAAAATGGCAGTAAAATTGAGCAAGAAGTTTGTATTAATGATTTTAACATTGCAATTATATTTAAAATATTTAGTTGTCTGTTTGATAAAATATCTTTCAATGCCTGTTCAAAATTTATATGAATTTGCTTTGTATTTATCCCTGAAAATTTTGGAACCATTTTGAACATTAAAATAGCCCATATAATTCCTAATAGTGATAATATAGGCATTTTATTCAGTCCGAAATATTGCGCAATTGTTGCAGATAAAAGCGGTCCGACTGAAAAACCTAAAGTCCCGCAAGCAATAAAAATTCCCATGTTTTTGATGGTATCTGATGTGGTGAATTTTGAGATTAATCCTAATGATTGCGGGTGAAATAAGCTTGATCCTAAACTCCCTAAAACTATACATAATATCATAAGCCATATATTATTTGCAGCAGGTGCACATGATATAAATATTGCAGTACATAATAACCCCCAAAAAATTAATGCGCGTTTTTGTATGCTATCGGCAAAAAATCCAAAAAAAGGCTGCATTAATGATGAAAAAACATGTGAGCAACTTAAAATAATTGTTGCGACAGGCATAGATATTTTAACCTGTTCCGCTATAAATGGCATAATAGGATTTAAAAATCCGGTGTAAATGTCATTTATAAAATGTCCGCCGCAAAACCAAATTTGAGGTTTACGCTCGTCGTTGTTATATATCATAAGATAATTTTACAATAACTTAGCCAAAAATCAATTAAACAAGTATGATTTACTCGTGTTATAATATGCTTATGAGAGATAAAGAATTAACGATTTCTATTGCGCATTTGTATCCAAAATTACTTAATTTGTATGGAGATTTGGGTAATATTATTACTTTAAAAAAAAGATGTGAATGGAGAGGAATAAATGTTGAATTTGAAGAAATTAATACAGGTGATTCCATAAAAAATCACGATTTATATTTTATTGGCGGCGGACAAGACAAACAGCAGGAAGAAGTAGCGCAAGAACTTTATTCTCATAAATCAGAATTGATTGATCAAAGGGATTGTGGTGCGGTATTTTTGGGAATTTGCGGAGGATATCAGCTTTTTGGACATTATTATCAACCGCATGATAAAGATAAATTACTTGGAATTTCTTTGATGGACGCTTATACTGTTGCAGGGAAAAATCGTTTTATAGGTAACGTCACGATAAAAACGGATTTTCTGACTCCAAATACTCTTGTTGGGTTTGAAAATCATAGCGGTTTGACATATTTGCAAGGTGATACCAAGCCTATCGGCAAGACTGTTATTGGTAATGGTAATAACGGTAAGGACGGATTTGAAGGCGGGCGTTATAAAAATGTTTTCGGAACTTATCTTCATGGTTCGCTTTTGCCTAAAAATCCGCATTTTGCAGATTATTTAATTTCTCTTGCACTCGAAAAAAGATACGGTGAAAAAATAGAACTTTCAAAACTTGATGATAAATTTGAGTTTGAAGCTCATAATTCAGTTATCGGAAAAGAATATTAGTGTAAATAATTCATGTTGTGGTTTGTTAGAATGTAATAAGAGCAGCCCCAGCCGGATTTATCTTTTTTACAACTGTCTTTTTCGGCATCTGAGATTCCGACAGAGCCATTTTGATATAATAAATTAAATAGGTCTTTCCCAACTATATTGGGAGGATTTGAGCCGTTTATATCTATAAAAAAATCTATGTCAAATTTTTCAGTGTTTTTTTTACCGCTTCTGAACCAAATTGAAGAACCGTTAAGTAATTTTATTTTATAATAATTTGAACTTACGGAATAATTTATATGATTATTACCATTCAGTTTTTTATATATAATATTTGGAGTACAAATACTTTTTTCATCTGTTAGTCCGCAATCATATGCAAGTTTAATATAAGGTTTAATTTTTTCTGCAATAATTTCAGCATCTTGAGATGACCCATCATAATTCATGCCCCAACCTGAAACATCACCATCTTCCTGTTCGGCATGCCTAACTGCTTGTGCAAGAATTGATTGAACTTCTCTAAGTTGGCTGACAACCCTTTTTTCAAACGAATTTTGTATAAGATTTGGTAATGTTAATGCCGCAACAACGCCGATTATGCCGATTGTTATAAGGACTTCTGTGAGGGTAAACCCCGCGGAGCGCAGTAATCGCGGTAATTCAGTTGTTTTTGTCATTCCGAACTTGTTGCGGAATCTACTCATATTGCTTTTAAAGGTTAATTCCCTTTCGGCATTTTGCGTTACTGCTTCAATCAAAGCAGAATAAGTTAACATTTCTCTAAATTTCACAATTATTCTCCTATAACTAACAAATAGTATTAGTTTCTTCGTAAAATCCTACTAATTAAAAATATAATATACCTAATTGTAATATTTTGTCAACATTAATAATACAAATTAGTAGTTTTATAGTATACCCCAATGTTTTAAATTGATGTTAGGAGAAATTTATGGTTGAATCCGGAAAAATATTTGGGGAAAGATTAAAAGAAATCAGAAAAAACAATAGAATGTCGCAATCTAAGTTAGCTGAATTGCTTAATGTTGATGAAAAATATATTTCTCGTCTTGAAACAGGTTCTTCTACTCCCTCATTTTCAATGCTTGTAAAAATTTCGCAAGTATTGAATATTAGTCTTGAAACTTTGTTTAAATTTAAACATTTCCGCTCAAGAGATGAATTAGTGAAAATTATTATTTCAAAAATTCAAAATGCAACAGAAGAAAAAGTTCAACTTATATATAAAATAGTTGAGGATATTTTGGAATAAAAAAGACCGCTTTTGCGGTCTTTATAAATCTATCCTAATTCCTTTTGGGGTAAATGTTGCTGCTAATTACTTAAAATCTCCACAAATTATTGCAGATGGGGGTAAATATAATTACCCGATTTATTCCTTATCCTTATTCCTTTTCCAACGACTGATTTAAGCTATGAAGTTTGTTCCAAATCTGTTTGCTCCATGGAAAAATGATTGCTTCATTATTTGTGATAAAGTCTTTTTAACAACCTTTTTATCACCAAGTTCAACTTCTTTTATAGCTTTTGATGTATCTTTATATGCGCTTGTAACTGCATCAGAAAATAATAGCATTGTAGCCATAGTTTTAATCCTCTCTCAAATTTAAATCTTAATTAAACTAATTTTCTTTTTCTTTATTTGTCTCTTACATATATATAAAAACTTCCGTTAAAAATTTATTGACTTTTTATATTCAATTTATATAAAACTTGTTACATAACTTTACAAATTAAGAAAATTATTAAAGAAAATAATCAGTTTGGCCGAAAAGAATAGTAATAAGTTATGAAAGGATTGTTCTAAGAAATGGGAATTTCGGCATCACAAGCAAGATTATTAACAATAACTGCAAGGCTGACTTCTAATGAGTATGAATCTCAACAAATTTCTAATGCAAAAATGAGATTAGCTTCCAAATCAGAACAAGCAAGCCGGGATTATATTGCTGCATTGGATTCAAAACGTTTGCAGTATATGACTTATGATGCTAAGGGTGATGCTATAACAACAGATTTAACAGCAAGTGCTATTTATCAATATGCTGATATGAAAAATCAGTACGCTTTATCAAATACAAGCGGACAAATTTTGGTATCAAGTGCTGATGCGAAAAACTTCATGAAAGCAGATAATTTAGACGAATTTTTAGCGGCTTATGGAATAGAAAAAACGTATAAAACAGAGACTTTGGCTGCAAATGCTGCAAAATTATCAAATTATGCAGAAGATTTAGATGGCGGTGTTAAAGGTTATTATGAGGCTTGGGAAGAAGCAATTAATACTCAAAAATTAGCACCGGGTGCTGATATTGCATATCAAACAGAAAAAGCTATTGCCAAAGATAATTATGATGCTGCATTGGCAGAATATGAAGATGTTATTATAAAGCGTAATGCCGGTTTAAATGGTATTGATGTGGCTACTCCATTAAAAACGTTGACAGAAGCAAAACAACATTTTACTGATACAATTACTTTTAATAATTGGGCTATTGCAAAAGCAGTTGCCAGCAATCCTAATGAATATAAAAATGCTGAAAAGTATTATGAGGTTTTGACAGAGTTTTTGTCTGAAGCTGAAGATTTAGGTTGTACAAGTATTGAAGATACTTATGAATATTCTGATACTTCAAAAGCTCAGTGGTATACAAATTTGTGGTACAGAATGAATGGTGAGTCAACAGAAAAATCTTCTTTGGGTACAAAACAAGCTAATTATGCTATCTTAGACGGAAAACTTGCATCAAGTTCGCAATGGATTCAAGATGCATTAGGACAAGGTTTAATATCATTAGAAGTCGTTTCTAATTCAGAAAGCGCAACAGTTCTTGCAACAGAACTTGTTTCAGAAAAATTTAATACTCAAGATGCAATGAAAAATCTTCTTGGTAATCCTCTACAGTTAAAATTGAATGGTATTCAATGGAGGACTACTCAGTATGCAGCTTGTACAGAATTTACCGAAAAAGATGATGAGGCTGCGGTAGCAAGAGCTGAAGCTGAATACGAAAGAAAAAATAACGAAATTACTGCAAAAGATAAAAAATATGAAAACAAAATTAAAACTTTAGATACAGAACATAATGCATTGCAAACAGAGTATGAATCTGTTCAATCTGCAATGAATAAAAACGTAGAAAGATCATTCAAAGCTTTTTCATAACTAATCATTTATAACTTAATTTTTCCCCTACAAATTTTATTTCCCCGGTATTACAAAATATCGGGTTTTTATTAGCGTCATTGCTTATGTATAGAAATGACATTATTGGTGGGGTACACTTCAACCTACCCCACAGCAATTGTATATGCAAAGCAATTAGTTACATATTTATCAAAAAGGTCATCTGTTTCGACCTCCACGAAGTGAGCAATTATTGTTACACGAGACAACAACAAGATTGGACTTGTTTGAGCGTTCATATAATAATAGACCCTGAAACACCTAACGGCTACGCTGACGGATACAGGCTCACACAAAAATTTTGTCATTCAAACTGACATTGCAGATGTCACCCTGAACTGACTAGAAAATTAGGTGAGCTTGCGAAACGTAATTTTCTGTTCCTACTCGGTGATTCAGGGTCTAATTTAGAATCTAAAAATTTTTGGTTCGCTTTGTAAAGTTCATGGTGGCATTAAAGCGGTATAATAAAAATCAGACAAATTTTGTAAAACAGAGAATCCGTCTCCGACGGGTCCTCCGGACAGGGAAACTTTTGGCGTCAAAAGTTTCACAAAACCGGAGCACAGAACTCCGTTTGTAACCAACTGTAACGCTCAACCAAAGGCAAGCAAACTCGCTTCGCTCAGACAATGCTTGCCCTGATATTGTTTTGCGTACAGTTGCTAACTCACTGCGTTGAGTGCTCTTTTTATATTTTTATGTAACTAATTTGTAAGGTTGAGTACCTTGAAGTGTACCCCACCTTACAAATTAAAAAACCGTTCTGTCATTCTGAACTTGATTCAGAACCTTGAACGGTTTTTGCATATTTGTTAGTTAAAGAATATCACTACAGTTGGAGTAACATTTACCCCCAAAAAGCTTTACTTAGTGTTACTCTAGGGCGTTGGTAACAACATTTACTCCCCCTTTATTCTTTGACGTATTCTGCATCAATAACATCATCATCATTGTTATTATTTGATGAAGAAGATGCGTTTTCAGAATTTGCACTTTGAGCAGCTTCGCCTTCTTTTTGAACTGCTTCGTATGCTTTTTGAGAAATTGCAAACATTGTTTGCTGCAATTCTTCAGATAATTTTTTCAATTCATCTGTAGATTTGTTTTCATCAATTGCTTTTTGAAGAGAAGCTTTTTGTTCTTCAAGTTTTGTTTTGTCGTTTGCATCAATTTTACCTTCAAAGTCTTTCAAAACTCTATCTGCTGATAAAATCATACTTGAAGCATTATTTTTAATTTCAGCTTCTTCTTTTTTCTTTTTATCTTCAGCGGCATTTGCTTCTGCTTCTTTAACCATTTTATCAATATCTTCTTCAGAAAGGTTAGAAGAATTTGTGATAGTGATTTTTTGTTCTTTGTTAGTAGCTTTATCTTTAGCAGAAACGTTAACAATACCGTTAGCATCAATATCAAATGTAACTTCGATTTGAGGAATTCCGCGCATAGCAGGTGCAATACCTTCTAAACGGAACATTCCTAAGGATTTGTTATCTCTTGCCATAGGTCTTTCACCTTGAAGAACTTGAATATCTACTGCTGTTTGGTTGTTTTCTGCAGTTGAGAATACTTGAGATTTTGAAACAGGGATTGTTGTGTTACGAGGAACAAGAGGTGTCATAACTCCGCCTAAAGTTTCAATACCTAATGTCAATGGTGTAACATCTAACAATACGATATCTTTAACTTCACCTGCCAATACACCTGCTTGAATTGCTGCACCTACGGCTACAACTTCATCAGGGTTAACTGATTGGTTTGGTTCTTTACCTGTGTAATCTTTTACTAATTTTTGTACTGCAGGAATTCTTGATGAACCGCCGACTAAAACAACTTCATTGATGTCGGATTTTGAAATCCCTGCATCTTGAATAGCTTGTTCAACAGGTTTTTTACATCTTTCTAACAAGTCAAATGAAAGTTCTTCGAATTTAGCTCTTGTTAAGTTTAAGTCTAAGTGTTTTGGACCGTTTGCATCAGCAGTGATGAACGGTAAGTTGATATTTGTTTCAAATACTGATGACAATTCACATTTAGCTTTTTCAGCAGCTTCTTTAACACGCTGCATTGCTTGTTTATCACCTGTCAAATCAATACCTTCTTGTTTTTTGAATTCTTCGCAAATCCAATCCATAACTTTTTGGTCAAAATCGTCCCCGCCTAAGTGGGTATCACCTGATGTTGATAAAACTTCGTGTACACCGTCGCCGATTTCCAAAACAGAAACATCAAATGTACCGCCGCCTAAGTCGAATACTAAAACTTTTTCAGCTTTTTCTTTTTCAAGTCCGTATGCCAAAGCTGCTGCGGTTGGTTCGTTTACGATACGCAAAACATCTAAGCCTGCAATTTTTCCTGCATCTTTTGTTGCTTGACGTTGTGCATCATTGAAATATGCCGGAACAGTAATAACTGCTGATGTAACCTTTTCTCCCAGGTAATTTGAAGCATCATCTGCTAATTTTCTTAAAATCATTGATGAAATTTCTTGCGGTGTGTAATCTTTTCCGTCAATATTTACTTTGTAATTTTCGCCCATATGACGTTTAATTGAAGCGATAGTTTTGTCAGGGTTAACGATTGCTTGACGTTTTGCCAATTGTCCTACAAGTCTTTCTCCTGTTTTTGAAAAACCTACGATAGAAGGGGTTGTACGGGAACCTTCCGCGTTAGCGATAACGGTAGGTTTGCCGCCTTCCATAACTGCGACTACTGAGTTTGTTGTACCCAAGTCAATACCAATTGTTTTTGCCATAATTTTTATTCTCCTTTAATTAAAACATTACTATTCTTTATAGTTATGTTATAACATTGATTTTTTAATTTCCTGAAAAAATAAACAAAAAATTAACAATTGGGGGGGGTAAATGTTGTTACCAATCACCTAAAAACTCATAATTATTTTGCATGTGGGGCTTGAATGCAATATATTGTCAGCATAACAATGCGATATACTTTGTTGTATAATTAATATGTAAACGGAGATTAGAATATGAGAACAATAACATTAATCAATGGTGATGGCATAGGCCCTGAAATTTCTGAAAGTGTAGTCAAAATAATTAAAGCAAGCGGCTTAGATATAAACTGGGACATTCAAACTGCGGGAGCTGATGTAATTGCTCAGGAGGGAACACCGCTTCCTCAAAGAGTTTTAGACTCAATTAAGAAAAATAAGGTCGCATTGAAAGCTCCTGTTACAACTCCTATTGGTAAAGGTTTTCGCTCTGTAAATGTTCAATTGCGTAAAAGTTTGGATTTGTATGCAAATCTTCGTCCATGTAAGAATTTGCCAAATGTTGAAACAAGATTTAAAAGTGTTGATTTAGTTGTTGTGAGAGAAAATACAGAAGATTTGTATGCTGGTGTAGAAGAACAGATTGATGAAAATACCGCGCATAGTATAAAAATCATTACTCGAGCTGCATCAGAGCGAATTTGTAAATTTGCTTTTGAATATGCTGTAAAAAATAACAGAAAAGAGGTTTGCGCCGTATCAAAAGCAAATATTATGAAATTGTCTGACGGGTTATTTTTAGAAGCTTTCAGGCATGTTGCAAAAAATTATCCTGATATTAAAACAAGAGAAATTCTTGTTGATAATTTATGTATGCAATTGGTTCAAGACCCGACAAGATTTGATGTTTTGGTTTTACCAAACTTGTATGGGGATATTGTTTCAGATTTAACTGCAGGTTTAATTGGCGGGTTAGGGGTTGCGCAGGGGGCAAATATCGGGCTTGATTGTGCGGTTTTTGAGCCGGTTCATGGTTCTGCTCCGGATATAAAAGGGCAAAATAAAGCAAATCCTACGGCACTTTTATTGTCTGCAATTGAAATGCTCAAATATATCGGAGAAAACAATTACGCTAAAAAAATTGAAAACGCTTTATATAAAACTCTTTCTCAGGGTTGCAAAACCGCTGATTTAGGCGGAGATTTGTCAACTTCTGAGTTTACTGATAAGATTATTGAGAATTTATATTAGGGTGAGTAAGTTAGTAAGTTCTTTACGGTTATTAATCCTTCTGTCATTGCGAGGAGGACGTAAGTCCGACGAAGCAATCCAGAAATATATGTCACCCTGAACTCGTTTCAGGGTCTAAAAACAGATTCCGAAACAAGTTCGGAATGACAAAAACAACTGGATTGCCACGCACTCACTGGCTTGGATTTGTTCAAAGCTCGAAAAGTTTCGCAATTGCCACTTCGTTGCAGTTTGCTCAATTTTCTCGCTATCCGGACTCGCTTTGCTCCGTCCGTCCGCAAATCCGCTGTCGTTCGTGCTCGCAATGACGGTATTATCATTGCGAGGAGGACGTAAGTCCGACGAAGCAATCCAGTCTGCCCCTCTCCTGTCCTTTGGACACCCTTCCCGTAGAGGCAAAAAATATTTACCCCTGTCATACTGAGCCGGTATGAGTAATGTATGGTAGACTTTAGTCTACCAATCTGTAACTTATTCGGAAATTTTCCAGCCGTTTTTCATAACTTTAGTTAAACAACCTTGAGTCCAATCACCAATATGCCCGTCAGACATTGCGCGAGTATTGCATTTTTCTTCATCATTGCTCCAGTCAACAACGGTGCCGTCAGGTTTAATCTTTGCGCCAAATGTATCAATCCCTATCATATTGGGTTCATCAGGCCCGTTAACGTCAATTACAATGAATGCGACACCGTTTGTTATGTCAGCCGGACTTTCAGCATGATATGTCATACATATTGTTGCGCCGTTAATTGTTAATATACAGTGTTGTCCGTATAAATTCCCTGCATCTTCACCGTTTTTTGTTATGTATGAGCTTCCGACACATTTTGGATTTTTAGTTGCTGCAACATCAGCAGTAGCCTGACAATCGGCAGCTGATTTAAAATAATTTCTTAAAAAGTAGCAAGCACCTTTTTCAAAGCTATCTGTATCGGTTTTACATTTGTTTGGAACACCTGCTGTTGTTTGGTAAAAATTAGTTGAATGCTCATCATTCATAATTGCCTGAGCAGCATCAGTAATTTGAGAATATACTTTTTTCAGGCTTGAACCATATATTTTAAATCTGTAATTTTTAACCATTGCAGGAACGGTTAGCATGGCAACTACCCCGACAATACCAAGTGTTACAAGTACTTCTGCAAGGGTAAAAGCAGTTTTTTTGATATTTTTATTATCCTGTTTATCCAATTTATTATTCCTCATTAATATTCCATCTTCCACCCTGCTTCTACAACACTTGTTAAACAGCCTTTTGCAGCACTATTTATACCACTGGAACCATCGTCTTGCCCGCATTCTGCCGCAGATGCTCCTGCGTTGTTATCAGCACAACCGCTTGCATAATCAGATATGGAGCCGTTTTTATGTATATCCATTGAAAATATGTCACGTCCTGCAACATTTGGCTCTGACATTCCATTAACATCAACTGTTAAAGACATACAATTATTTGCAGTGTTATAAACTCCGCAAATAGCAGCCCCATTTGGTGTTTGAATACTATAAGGACAGTATGCACCACTAATAGAATTTCCGCTCATTGTTTGGTATTTGTTGTCTGCAGTTGTAAAACAACCTTTGAAGTCTGCTCTCGCACAATCTTTCTTGATTGATTTAAAATATTTTGTAAAAAAGTAACCTACTCCTGTTTGGCAATCTCCTGTAGCTTTATTCACGCATGAAGTTAATCCTACTGCAGTAGTTTCATAGAAGTTATCTGTGTGTTCATCATTCATAATAGCCTGTGTTGCATCAGCAATCAGAGCATAAGTTTTTTGAAGTTGTGCAGTGTAAATTCTGTTTTGATAGTTTTTCATAACCCCGGGAATTGTTAAAACTGCAACAACACCAACAATACCAAGCGTAATCAAAACTTCTGACAGGGTGAACCCTTGTCTGTCACCCTGAACTTGATTCAGGGTCTGCTTTTTAATAGATTCTGAAACAAGTTCAGAATGACAATTATATTGATTTTTTTTATCAAATTTTTCCATATATATCCTTCCGTTAATATTTCATTTCCCAGTTATTTTCTAAAAGTTGAGCAAAACAGCCTTTGCCTTCAAAATTATATTTTGTTTTGGTCTTGTTTTCATCTTCTGTATCTATATATTCTTTCCCGCATTCTGTTACCGGATCATTATCGAAAATTTTGTTAGTATATTTGTCAATATATATACTAAAAAGGTCTCGTCCTCCAATATTTGGGCCTTCGGTAGAATTAATATCAACTCTAAATCGACAATATCTGCTATTGGTATCACTATTTGCCCAACAAAAGAAAGAAACTGCTTCTCCGCTTGCTAATTTAGCATAACCGTGCCTATCATTAGCTAATGAGAAACTTCCAGTACTGCTAGAATTTATAATTCCATATTTGGAAGCGAAAGGTCTTGAATTATCTCCGCTGGCTTTTTTAAAGTATTTGTCTATAAATGCTTGTGAGGCTCCACCGCTATTATATGCTGCAGCATACGGAGTTTGATAAAAATATGAAACATTATTGTCGCTGCAAGCCTGATTTATTGCACTATCAAGCATTTCTACGACTTTTTTCAATTTTGTTACATAAACTCTTTTATGATAATCTTTTATGACACCAGGCAAAACCAATGCAGAAATAGTACCAATAATTGCCATTGTTATCAATAATTCACCAATAGTAAGGGCTTTTCTCATACTCTCAAAATCCTGTATTATCTATATATTGATTATACAATTTTTTTTAAATCTTTTCAAGTGGGGGTAAATGTAGCTGCCAACTACCTAAAATTTTTATAAATTAATGCAAAAAGGGTGAAATAAAGTAGAGAAAGAGGAAAATATAATATAACACCCCTCCTATCCTCCCCCTCCGGGGAGGAACAAAGTTAATCTGCCCCAATGGGGGAAGTGGCACGAAGTGCCGAAGGGGAGCTTCCCCGTAGGGGAAAAATTATGAGATTCTGATGGGCAAAAATTACGTCATTCAGAGCGCAGCGTGGAATCTCCGTAATTTTTGCCCATCAGAATGACAATGCTAATCTGTTCAAAGGTCTAATAAAATTATCAATATCCCTTTTTTAATGTGTATCTACTTAACAATACTACTAATTTCAGGACTTTCGTTTACGTAATTTGTCAATTGTTTCAGTGCGGGTTTGTATGAATTAATTGTGCTTGAACCGCCTAGGCAGCCGCCCGGACATGCCATTACTTCAATTAAATTACCAAGTTCGCATTTACCGTTTTTGGCAAATTTTTTCAAATCTCTTATAGCAGCTTTATCAAGTCCGTTTATAACGTGAGCTTGAGCTTTTTGTCCATCTTCAAGCAATGCATTAACGGCTTGAGCTACTCCGCCTGTTACTGCAAAATTGCGGGCTTGTGCTGATGATTCTTGTGCAAATTCTTCACCTTCGCATTGAGCTACTTGAATATTAAGAGCAACGAACCAAGCCCCTAATTCTTCAAAGTTAAGTACATAATCAATATTTGGGTTCTGCATTGCTTCACGTCTTTTTGCAACACATGGGCTGAAAAATACAGTTATTGCATCAGGATTTTGTTTTTTTACGATTTCTGCCGTATAGTATGCAGGAGTGTGTGTTGAAGAACGGAAAGGTTTAATTTCCGGAATATGTTTTTCAACAAGTTCGTTATATGCTGCACAACAAGACGTTGTCATAAATTGCTGTCCTTCTTCCATTCTTTCTTTAAATTCATCAGATTCATTTTTTGTTGTAATATCTGCACCAACTGCGACTTCAACAACATCTGCAAATCCAATATCTAAAATTGATTGTTTTAATTGCTGCGGAGTGCAGGGTAATTGACCCATTATTGCAGGTGCAAGCATTGCAATAACTTTTTTACCTTGTTTCATTTGTTTAATAATGTCGATAACGTGGCTTTTTTTGTGAACCGCGCCAAACGGGCATGCTGTTACACATTTTCCGCAAGATATACATTTTTCATGATTAATTCTTGTAATTCCGTCCTCGTCTTTTGCTATTGCTCCGACAGGACAAGCATTTTCACAAGGTACTATAATTTTTGTGATTGCTTGGAACGGACAAACTTGTACACACATTCCGCAGCTTTTACATTTTGAATGGTCAATATGAGATTTTCCGTTTTCAACTTTAATTGCGCCAAATCTGCAAACTGATTCACAAGGTCTTGCAACACAACCTTGACATAAATCTGTTACGTGAATTCTTGCCGGAACACATTCATTACATGCCGTTTGTAAAAGTGTAAGCGGGTGTTCTTCAGGTTGTTCTCTTTTTGTTGCTTTATCTGCTAAATCAGACAAAAGCTGACTGTCTTGAACTTCTTCAATATCAAAACCAAGACCTGCAATTACTCTGTCTCTTAAAATTGCACGTTCCTTATGGATACAACATCTGAAAGGCACTTCGCTTCCTTTCGGACGCATATCATAAGGTATCATTCTTACATCTTCTTCGTAATTATTTCCAAGGTAAGCCCTGATAAGTCTTACCAAAATTTCTCTTTTTAAATGTGATGTTTGTTTGGGGGTATTTATACTCATTTATCTTTTCCTTTTTTACTATCCTTAAATCAATATAAATTGTCTCACAAAAAAAAAATAAAACAAATTTTTCTTAAAAAGCGTTAGTAAATTTAGAAAGTTATTATTGAAGTGAATAGGTTTCTGTCATTGCGAGGGAGGAACGACCGAAGCAATCCCGTCTGAATTGCATCAATTTTTCTGGATTGCTTCGTCGGACTTCCGTCCTCCTCGCAATGACGTGATTCGTCATTCTTCGGAGCAAAAATTACGTCATTCAGAGCGCAGCGTGGAATCTCCGTAATTTTTGCTCCCCTGAATCTCATAATTTTTCCCCTACGTGGAAGCTCTCCTTCGGCACTTCGTGCCACTTCCCCCATTGGGGCAGATTAATTTGTAAGGTGGGATACCTACCACACCAATAATGCAATAAGTTTGTAGCAACATTTACCCTCCCCCCCCCTTGCAAATAAATTTTTTTTATATTACCATACTCCTAGCCGAAATAGGCTTTGGTATGCCTATAAGGTCAGGATACTAAAACTTTAAAAAAAGGAGAAGAAAATGCCAAAATTAAAAACTCACAGAGCGGCTGCAAAACGTTACAAAGTTACTGCAACCGGCAAAATTATGAAAAGACAAGCTGGTATAGGCCACTTGCTCCAACACAAATCATCTTCAAGAAAACGCAGAATCTTTAAGATGGTTGAAGTTTCTGAGTCACATGTAAATCTGGTATCTAAAGAGTTACCATACAAGAAGTATTCAAGATAGGAGCATAGAAAATGAGAATTAAACGTGGTAATGCCGGTGTTAAAAGGCACAAAAAAATATTAAAACTTGCTAAAGGCTTTATTGGTGCAAGATCAAGAATCTTTAAAGTTGCTAATATTGCCGTAATGAAAGCTTTAAAATACGCTTACAGAGACAGACGTGCTACAAAACGTAATATGAGAAGATTATGGATTGTTAGAATTAATGCGGCTGTTAGAGAACGCGGTATGAGCTATTCAAGATTTGTTAACGCTTGCAAAAAAGCAAATGTTGTTGTTAACAGAAAAATGTTAGCTGATATGGCTGTTAGAGATCCTGAAGCATTTGATGTAATTTTTGAAACTATTTCTAAATAGTGAATTTTGCATAGAGTTTTTGTAAAAAGCGGGCGGTCAATTTATTGACCGCCCGCTTTTCGTATGATTTCTATCTCTCCAAGGGAGAGAAAAATTTTTCTTAGTGAACGATAGTGAACTTAGAAAAATAAGAGAGGGGTTTATTATGGTGCGCTGGTAAGCGCATTTTCCCCTAACGGGATAATTCCCCTTTGGCACTTCGTGCCACTTCCCCAATCGGGGCAGATTAATTTAACTTAGTGTCCATGGTATAAGTCTTTGAAATAATCGGTACTGGTGAGGGCTTTTTCACCACATGTCCAACCGTTCATCAATGTTGAGGAGTCGTCTTTTTTACAGTATTTTTCTCTATTTGTCTCACTTCCCAAATAAGTTCCCGGAGCTCCGACAGGAAGCAAACCTTGGTTAGTTAACTCAAAAGAAAACAAATCCCAACCCAATTTATTAGGTAATTTATTTGCTCCGTTTATATCTACAGATATGAATAATTGAGTTTTATATATACTATCATCGTTTGTTATAATAACCAACATTCCATTATTTGTAACAAATGAGGTTGATTTTACAACAGATCCAATAATTGATGCTGCGTGGTTGCTATTACTATTATATTCTGTATAAGTATTGCTTTTTTTAGGGCAGGCGCTTTGTTTATTTTCAGTAGTATCACTAAGTACTCCGCAATCTTCAATTATTTTAAAATAATTTTTTGCTATTGGATAAAAAGAGTTAAGTTTACCTGCATATTTGGCAGGCATTATTGAAACTCTGTCAGCTTCCATTGAATCTATTGCTTGAGATAACATTGCATATGCGGTGTTGAACTGAGATTGAGCAATTGATGCTTTATGCCCGCTTATCAATTGTGGTAAAATCAATGTTGCAACTACTCCGATTACACCAAGAGCAATCAAAACTTCTCCTAAAGTAAAGGCTAAAAATTTTTTCATACTTAAATTTGTCCTCGTTATTATATAAAAATTATAACATATTTTTTATATCGACTCAAGTGGGGGGGTAAATGTAGCTGCCAACTACCTAAAAATTTTACAAATTACTTCAAGTGGGGGGTAAATGTAGCTGCCAATTATTTAAAATCTTTATAAATTATTTAAAGTAGGGGCTGGAAGTTAAAATTTTTCAATTTACCCACCCCCTTTGACTTGAAAATTTGTTAGGGTATGATTTAAAAAGAAAAAGAGGAAGGTTATGTATAAAAAAATTATATCAATAATTATGTTATTAATACTCGTTTGTACCGGCTGCGGAAAGAAACAGGCAGAACCTATGGCAAACGATTTAAACACGATTATAAAAAGAGATAAAATTATTGTTGGAGTAAAAACAGATGCATATCCTTTCGGTTTCAAAGACGAAAAAGGACACTTTTCAGGGTATGATGCCACACTTGCAAGGCTTATTGCAAGAGGAATATTAGGAAGTGACAAAAAAATCGAATTTATACCCGTAACTGCTTCAGACCGAATGATGAAACTATATTCAGGTGATGTGGATATGCTTATTGCAACAATGTCCATAACCCAAAAACGACGCGAAATTCTTGATTTTTCAAATTCATATTATACTGCAGGTCAAGCAATACTCGTAAACAAAGGAAGCAAAATTCGTTCTTTACAAGACTTGAATAAAAAACGTGCAATTATAGTTTTCGGTTCAACAAGTGAAGGAAGTCTGAGAACAGCTATTCCAAGCCTTGAAATTATCGGTTATAAAACATATCCGGAAGCTTATAAAGCCTTGAAACGTCATAAGGCTGATGCCATTGTAGCAGATGATACAATTTTAATGGGAATGGCATTAAAAGATGAATCTGTAGAACTTTTGCCCAAAAAATATACAAAAGAACCTTATGCAGCAGCCTTTAGGAAAGGTACAGAATCAAAAGATTTAATTAAAGCAGTAAATAAAATTATAGAAATTGAAACAAGAAACGGAAATTTACGCAAAATTCAAGAAAGTTACGGAATAAGATAAAATGTTAAAAAATAAAGACGAGATTATAAAAATTCTTGAAAATGGCGGCGTTATAGCATATGTAACTGACACTGTATGGGGATTGGGCTGCTTACCGGATAACGAAAAAGCCGTAAAAAAAATTTACGAAATAAAAAAGCGTGAATCTCAAAAACCTCTTATATTAATGTCAAACGAGATTTATAACTTGTTGGAATATGTAAAACCTATTCCAAAAATCGGACAAAAACTTATAAAAAAATACTTTCCCGGGGCTTTGACAATTGTGACGGATAAAAGTGAAAAAACACCTGATTTTATAACTTCTTCAATGAAAACTGTTGGTATAAGAATTCCTGATAATGAAGTTTTTAGAGAAATTTGTGAAATAATCCCCGGACACGTACTTGCAACAACAAGTGCCAATCTTTCTCATCAGCCCAGTGCAAAAACCTATAAACAAGCGGTTGAAAATATGTCAGGACTTGCTGATTTGATTATAGAAGATTACGGATATAATGCCAAAGGGCTTGAATCAACCGTAATCGGGGTGATGAATAACGAACTTCGGATTTTTCGTCAAGGTGCAATTGAGATTGAAATTTAATTACCAAGGATAGTCTTTTTTAATTTTGAAATTGTCTGCTTTTTTTCATAAGTTGTTATCAATCCGGGAATTGTTAATGCACTGACAACCCCGATTATACCGATAGTTATCAGGGTCTCAGCCGGTGTAAAGCTATTTTTTGAAGTGAATAGGTGGATAAGTTGATAAGTTCTTTACGGTTATTAATCCCCTTGCCTAAATCCTTTTATCATATAAAATAGTTAGTATAAGTGAGGAAGATATGACAAAACACAACATAAAAGTTTGTATGGGAAGTTCTTGTTTTGCACGCGGAAACGCTGAAAATTTGGAATTTATAGAAAATTATATAAAAGAGCATAATTTAGATGCGGAAATTGAACTTGTTGGAGCTTTATGCTCAGAAGAATGCAGTTCCGGTCCAAATATTTTCATAAATGATGTTCTCTATAATGAAATGAACAAAGAAAAGTTAAAAGAAGCTTTGGATAAAGTTGCAGTATAATTTATAAAATGGGGTAAAATAATAAAATATATTTATTATTTTAAAAAAATGTAAAATAGGAGTTAAGTAATAATGACAAGTCAAACACAGCACCCTGTATACACTTTGACAAACGAATGCAAAGACTGTTACAAATGCGTAAGACATTGTCCTGTAAAGGCAATTAAAATAGAAAATGACCATGCCTCTGTTATTCCTGATAAATGTATATCTTGCGGTAATTGCGTAAAAGTTTGTCCGACAAATGCAAAATGTGTCAGAGGCGATTTGGAGAAAGTCAAAAATCTTCTTATTGCACAGAAAGATGTATATGTATCATTAGCACCTTCTTGGAGAGCTGTATTTGAAAATTCTGCAAAAAAAATGATTGCTATTTTAAAAAGATTAGGCTTCAAAGAAGTTTCTGAAACAGCTTTGGGAGCTCAGGAAGTATCAATTCATGATGCAGAAGTTTTAAATAACATGGAAAAGGGATTATTAATTTCAAGTGCGTGTCCTGTAATTGTTGATTATATAAGAACTTACAAGCCTGAATTCACTAAATACATTACTCCTATAGGTTCTCCTGCAAAAACTCATGCAAAAATGCTCAAAGATAAATACGGAAGCAATATTTCAGTAGTATTTATAGGGCCTTGTATCGGCAAAAAAAATGAAGCTGACGAAAATGACGGGCTTATTGATGTTTCAATTACTTTTGAAGAATTAAAAATCTGGGTTGCAGACGAAATCGGAGATATTTCTTCAATTAAAAAAGAAAACGATTTTGAATTTGTTCCGCAAAGTGCATACGAAGGAACTTTGTACCCAATAAACGGCGGAATGAATGAAACAATTAAAAAAATTGGAATTAAAAATAATGTTCAACTTATGGAAATTTGTACAATTCCGGCGTTTGAAAAAGCTTTGGAAAATCTCAATCCGGAAAAGCTTGAAGTTCCTGTATTTGTTGAGGCACTGGCTTGTGAATCCGGTTGCATAACAGGACCTTGCATCGCCTCAAATAAGGCGAGTATAAGTTCAATATCTGATGTTATGTTTAAAGTTAAATCAAGAGATAATATTCCGACAAAAGCAGAGACCGTTGTTGAATGTACATATTCGCCAAAAGAAATTCAAACAAATAAATATTCCATAGAAGAAATTCAACAAACTTTGAAAAAAATCGGTAAACATACGGAAGAAGATGAATTAAACTGCGGAGGCTGCGGATATTCATCATGTAGAGAATTAGCAGTTGCATTATTAGACGGTGTTGCAGAAACTTCTATGTGTGTTTCTTATATGAGAAAAATTGCCATGAGAAAAGCCGCAGCAATGCTTCGTTGTATGCCTGCCGCAATTGTCATGGTTGATAATAATATGAATATTTTGGAAGCAAATGACAGTTTTATGAAAATGTTTACGGGCGATATGTATGAGATTTTCAAAGCTCGTCCTGACGGATTGACGGGTGCTGCAATCGACAGAATAGTAGAATTTTCAGATATATTCAGAACAATTTTAAAAACAGGTAAAGATCTTCATAAAGAGCATTATAGCGTCAAAGACAGATTGTTTGACATAAATGCATTCACAATTGAACCTAACGAAATTGTCGGCGCAATTATAACAGATGTTACTCAAACAGAAACAAACAGAGAAAAAATTTCCGAAAAAGCTAAAGAAGTTATTTCAAAAAATATTTCTATTGTTCAGGAAATTGCCTGTTTGTTAGGAGAACACATGGTAGAAACAGAAACTTTACTTAACTCTATCGCAAATGATTATGATGATAAGGAGGGAAACAAGTGAAGAAATGATTAAGTGAAAAAATAAATAAGTTCATTAACAATTATCTTTTATACCTTGGAGTTTGACCGGAATAAATAAACGATACGAACTTATTCACCTATTTACTTATTAACTTATTCACCTTAAAAATTATGTTCATAGATATAGATTGTCATCAGGTAAAAAAATATAATCAAAATGCTTTTGGAGATTATTTTGTTTCCAAAAGATATCCTGATGAAGGCAAATTAATTGCAGTATTATCTGACGGATTAGGTTCCGGGATTAAAGCAAATATATTATCCTGTATGACTGCAACAATGCTTTTAAAATTTGTCGAAAAAGAAGAAATTCCGATTCGCCATGCTGCAGAAATTGTCATGAATTCTCTACCTGTTTGTCAGGTCAGAAAAATAAGCTATTCAACATTTTCTGTTATTGATGTTAATGATGAAGGAGTTGCAAGGATTATTGAAGAAGGGAATCCCGAATTTCTATGGATAAAAAACGGTGAAGTTATGACCCCGACATATGACACAATTCAGTCAAAAACTTTCAAAAACAGATGTATGAAAAGTTACAAAATTCACCTTGAACTTGGTGACAGATTGATATTTTGTTCAGATGGAGTAACTCAATGCGGACTTGGCAACGGGAAATTAAAACTAGGGTTACGCAGAGAGGGTTTAATTGAGCTTGTTTTAAACAAGTTAAAAGAAGAACCTGATATTTCAAGTTCTGATTTATCAGAATATATAATTCGCCAAACTGAAAATATTGAAACAAACAGATTACCAAAAGATGATATTTCGGCTTGTGTTTTATATTTCAGAGAACCGAGAACATCATTGATATTTACAGGACCGCCATTTAATCAAAAAAATGATGCCGAATATGCACAACTATTCAAAGATTTTAAAGGTAAAAAAGCAATTTGCGGCGGAACTACGGCAAATCTTATTTCGCGAGAATTAAATCGTCCTATAACCATGGATAATCAAATTAGTATTGGAAAACTTCCAAGTTGTTCATATATGGAAGGGGTTGACCTTGTAACAGAAGGTATTCTGACCCTCACAGAAACACTTGAACGATTAGAAGCCGGTAATTGGGATATTGACAATGCTGCCGGAAAGCTGATAGAATTTCTATTAGATAGTGACTGCATCAATTTTATGGTCGGTGCAAAGCTCAATCAAGCTCACTATAATCCTGCATTACCGGTTGAAATTGAAATCAGAAAAAATATTATAAGAAAAATGGCAGCAGTATTACAGGATAAATATTTCAAAAAAGTTAATATCCAATTTATGTAGTTATATAGTCATAGAGGAAGGTGAAAATGGAAAAAATTAGTGTTAAAGTTTGTTTAGGGACAACTTGTTTTGTAATGGGTTCTGCAAATCTTCAAGAATTAATAGAAATAGTTCCGAGAAAATATGGAGATAAAGTTGATGTATCAGGAGTTCCTTGCCTTGGATTATGTGCTACGGATTGGGAATTTTCAAAAGCTCCATATGTAAAAGTCGATAATGATGTTATTAAAGAAGCAACTGTAGATAAAGTTATTGCTGCAATTGATGCAAAACTAAAAAAATAGACTTTGTAAAATAGTACGAAACTGTCATTCAGAGGGTCAAATCTTCCGAGATTTTACGTTGTGCTCTGAATGACACGGTATTTTAGATTTTAGCAACCTATTCACTTTAAATAAAATTTAAGCTATTATAAGTATATGAAAACTGTTTGTTTAGCAGGAATGATGGGGGCAGGAAAAACTTCTGTCTCAAAAATTCTTTCTGATAAATTGAATATGGAAATTTTGGATATAGATTTTATTATTGAGCAGAAAGAAGGCATGAAGATTTCTGAAATTTTTGCTCAAAAGGGTGAAAATTATTTTAGATATGTTGAGCAAAATACTATAGTTTCTGTTTTGAAAAATGAAAATCAGGTGATTTCTCTTGGCGGCGGAGCTTTCGAAAATGAAAAAACAAGAAAATTTTTGCTTGAAAATTCAACGGTTATTTATCTTGAAACTTCTGCTGAGGTAATTTTTGAACGAATAAAGAATGATGTTTCACGACCGCTGCTTTGTGATAATATGTCTGTGGAGAAAATTAAAGAAATACTTGGCAAGAGAGTTAATAATTATAAATTTGCACAAATTACGATTAATACTGATGGCAAATCTCAAATTGAAATAGCAGATGAAATTATTGGAGTTTTGAATTATGGAAGTTAATATTAAAGGTCAAGAAATATCTTATCCTATTTATATTTCAAATACAGGGCTTGAAAATTTAAAAAATTTAATTTTGGACGAGATAAATCATAAAAATTATGTCGTAGTTTTTAGTAAAAAAGTTTATAATTTATATGCAAAAATTTTGGATTTTCCAAAGGATAAAACCCTGATATTGCCTGATGGAGAAAAGGAAAAAAATTTTAAAAATTATCAAAAAATTTTAGATTTTTTATTGTCAAAAAAATTAAAAAGAGAAGATTATGTAATAGCCGTTGGCGGTGGTGTTATAGGGGATATTACGGGTTTTAGCGCATCAAGTTATATGCGCGGCATAAATTTTATTCAAGTTCCTACAACTCTGCTTGCTTCAACTGATAGTTCCGTTGGTGGGAAAACTGCTATTAATACTAAATTCGGTAAAAATTTAATAGGTGCTTTTTATCAGCCAAAAGCAGTTTTTATAAATATAAATTTTCTCAAAACTCTTGATAATAAACAGTTTAAAAGCGGATTGGGCGAAGTTATTAAATACGGGTTTATTGAAAAAAGCTGTAATCCTGATAATGAACCGTATTTGATTAATTTTCTGAATGAATATTATGACAAAATATTGGCAAGAGATATATTTGTTTTAAAGAACTTAATTCAAATATGTGTTGAATTGAAAAAAACGGTTGTTGAAAAAGATGAAAAAGAAAGTAATTTGAGAAAAATTTTGAATTACGGACATACATACGGGCATGTTGTGGAGGCTTTAACAAATTACAAAAAATATACTCATGGCCAGTGTGTTGTAGAAGGTATAAAATTTGCACTTAAATTAGCTTATAATTTGAATGTAATTGATAAAGAATATAAGTTTTTATGCGAAGATTTAATTAAAAAATTTGGTTATGAATCTCTTAAAACTTTTGATAAAAATAAAATTATAGATATTATGATATCGGACAAAAAGGCCACTGATGAATATATAAAATTTATTCTTCCTACTAATTATGCGACGGTTGGACAGTTTGATTATACCCCTGATGAATTGAAAGAAATGTTATGAATTTAACATTCTTGCATTAGTAAATTGTGAGAGGTATATTTTTAGTATCAAAAATATACTGAGGAAATATGAATTCAAAAGACTTACCAAAATGTCCGATAGAAACTACTATAAAAATGCTTGGCTGCAAATGGAAAGTTCTAATTACAAGAGATTTACTGACCGGAACTAAACGATTTTGTGAATTAAAAAAATCTGTTAAAGGAATTACACAAAAAGTTTTGACATCAAAACTTCGCGAAATGGAAGATTTGGGTTTGTTAGAACGTAAAATATACTCTCAAACACCGCCAAAGGTTGAATATACCCTGACTGATATCGGTTATAGTTTGGCTCCGGTAATTGATGCAATGAAGATTTGGGGTAAAGATTTCAAAAAATATACTAAACTTGTTGAAAAAATGAATTCGTAAATAAATTTTTAGTTATTCTGATGTAAAAGTTGAAAAGAATTCTGCAATTGAAATATTAAAACCTTTGCAAATAGCTTCAATTGTTGAAATTCTTATATCTCTTTGTGCTTTTTCGGCATATGTTACACAACTTTTGGATAAATCGGAGTACCACGCAAGTTTTTCTGCTGTGAGGTGTTTTTGTGCTCTGAGTTCTTTTATTCGTGCAGAAATTTTTTCATTTATGTTCATTATCGTAATACCTTTAAGTTAATACCTTGACATTAGTATCAACATGAAATATCATAGTTAACAAAGTTAGTATTAATATTGTGAACTTAGGAGAAAAAATGAATTTATTTAAATGTAAAATAAGTAATAGGACCGCTGAGACCAATAGGGGTAAATATAATGGCGATGAGTTAAATTACAAAACAAATTCCCTGCTGAATGACGAGTCACGTCATTGCGAGGAGGACGTAAGTCCGATGAAGCAATCCAGTCATTTCTGTCATTCTGAAATTGTTTCAGAATCTATTAAAAAGCGGACCCTGAATCAAGTTCAGGGTGACAGGGGTAAATGTAGTTCCCTCTCCCCTACCCCCTCTCCTGCAGGGCGAAGGGAAAAGAAGGCTGCGTTCACCCTTGCCGAAACTCTTATAACAATCGGCATAATCGGAGTTGTCGCGGCAATGACTATTCCAAACTTAATCCAAGAAAACCAAAAACGCGCAACTGTCACAAAATTACAGAAAGGAATTTCTGTAATAAATCAGGCTTATAAATTATCATTTGATGAGCAAGGAGAACCTGAGAGTGCATTTGATATAGGTGCTGAAGCATATTTCAAACAATACTGGCAGCCGTATATAAAGATGCTTCAATATTGTGACACATACAAAAATTGCGGATATAGAGAATCAATGCCTTTTACTTGTTCAAATGATAGTAAAACTACTTTGAGTGCAATTTGGACAACTACCAGAACAACATTTTATACGCATGATGGTTTGCTATATATTATTATGAATGCAACCGGTAATAGTGGAGATGTAGCGGATAATAGAATTCTTTTAGATATAAATGGTGGTGAGGGGCCTAATAAATATGGCAGAGATTTATTTACTCTGGAACGAATAGAAGATGGGGGAGGAGTTCGCCCGTATGGATATAATCTATCAGATGAAGTAATAAATAGAAATTGTTCTAAATTAGGCAAAAACGAACATTGTGCCGGTGAATTTTGTGCCGAGAAAATCCGCCGCGCAGGTTGGAAAATTGAAAAAGATTATCCTTGGTAAACTTTATTCGTTTTTGTTAAGTTCACCGATATAGTCTAAATATTTGCTTTGCGGAACACCTTCAAAGCAATCGGAAAGCATCTTTTCTATATTTGAAAGTTTACAGATCCCGCTTATTTTTTTAATTTTATCTATAAAATCAAAATTTATTCCCTGTCTTAGTACAATATCCATATTATTTATCTCCGCCAAGTGTTATCTATATATTTAATAAACCCAGTTTGAGAGTAAAAATTACACTTTTTTAAGTTTTGTTAATATAAAGAGATATAGTTTAAGTGTTTTAGCCTAACGTCTACTTGTCAAAATCTCCATTATTTATACTATTAAATTTTTTTTAAATTTAAAGTATACTCGTTTTATGAAGAAAATTATAACAACATTCTTGCTGGCATCATTGATAATTCCCGCAACTGTAATAAAATCAGAAGCCTCATTGATTTCTGACAGAGCATACAGAGCTGAACAGAGACGTGAAAGCAAAGAAAATATTAAACAAATTAAGGCATTGTTTAAAGTTCATGATACTTACGCAAACAATCATGAGATAGAAAATTTGCAGGCATTGTATGCTGATAATTATATGAATAACGACGGCTTTGACAAAAAAGCTTATGTACAGAGTATAAAAGATACCTGGAAAGCGTGTAAGGATATAACTTATACAACAAAAATTTTGTCAATAAACGTTAATGGTGATAATGCAAGTATCAATGTTGAAGAAACTGCATCAGGAACGGTATTTGAAAATTTAGATATGGGTCCGATTGCAGGAGAAATTCATTCAAAATCGTTAGGAATTTATCACTTGGTTAAGATTAATGGCAGTTGGTATATCTCAGGAGAAACATCTTTAACAGATGAATCCTCTTTATTATATGGTGATGCAAGATTTATGAATATTGAACTTCAAACTCCTGCTCAGGTTGCATCAGGTGAAACTTATACTGCCAGTTTGAAGGTTGATGCTGATAAAGATACTTTTATTGTAGGTTCAATTGAGCATGATCCTGTAACATATCCTGCAAATACTCCAAAAAATAATTTAAGAGCTTTGAATAATCAATCTCAAACTCTTGAACGATTTATAAAAGCTAATACTGATAATATAAATGAATATGCTGTTGCCTCAATTGCTATTTCAAAAATAAGCGGAGGTAACAGTGAACATGTAAAAATTTATATGGCAGGACTTGCTTGTGTAATGCGCAGGGTTAACGTCATACCGAAAAATAATTTTATTAACATAAAGGATTAGTAATGAATTCATCAGTTGGAAAATATTTCTTTTTAGTTTTATGTTTTATATTTTGGATATTTTTGGCTCTGTTTTCGTCAAAATTAATTGTAGATAATTTGACATCAGGTCATCATTATTCAAATATTGTGTTTAATCTTCATTATTTGAAAAATTCCGGTGCTGCTTTCAGTCTTTTGCAAAATGCTCGAGAATTTTTGATTATTGTTTCAATTGTTGCAACAACTTTGTTATTTATGTTTGTTCATTATCATATTAGAAGTATTCATTATATATCTGTTTCATTTATTGCACTTTTGAGTGCCGGAATTATGAGTAATTGTCACGAAAGAATAGTTTTAGGATATGTTAGAGATTATATTCAATTAAATTTTATGAATTTCCCAATATTTAATATTGCGGATATATTTATTACAATCGGGGTGATTGCGCTCGTTGTTATTTTATTTTTCTATAAAGGAAAATAAATTATGTTGATAATAATTGATGAAAATACAGATGAAATAAGACTTGATATATATTTGTCCCAACTTTACGTAGATATATCGCGTTCTAAAATTCAAGCCTCTATAAAATCAGGTAAGGTTTTGGTTAATGGTGAAATTAAAAAGCCTTCATACATTTTAAAATTTGGGGATAGAATAGAATTTGAAAATTTAGCTCCTGTTGAAATACTAAAAGTTGAACCCGAGAATTTACCTTTAGAAATTGTTTGGGAAGATGAAAATATGGCGGTTGTAAATAAACCCTCAGGCATGCTGACTCACCCGACAACGCTTGAAAACTCAAATACATTAGTTAATGCTCTTTTGTATAAATATGGGGAAAATCTGTCGGATATAAACGGAGAATTCAGGCGAGGAATTATCCACAGGCTTGATAGAAATACTTCCGGTTTACTTATGATTGCTAAAAATAACCAAACTCACGAATATCTTGCACAAATGATTAAAAATCATGACTTAACCAAGAAATATCGTGCGGTTTTAAAAGGTGATTACCAAAAAGATGAAGATATAATTGAAGAAGCAATTGGCCGTCATAAAACTCAACCGCATAAGATGACAGTCACACCTGACGGAAAACCAAGCAAAACAATTTTGAAAGTTCTTGAACGTTTTGGAGAAGCAACTTATGTCGAATTAACCCTTGTAACAGGCAGAACTCACCAAATAAGAGTTCATACAAGTTATAAAAAACACCCTGTATATAACGATACATTATATGGTGCAGGCATGGGTAAAATTAAAACTGATGAACAAGTATTACAATCTTATTACTTAAAATTTGCAAAACCTGATTCATCACAGATAATTGAATTAGAAATCGAACCCGATGAAAAATTATCAAAAGTTTTGAAATTTTTTAGAAACAGGAGAATAAATTAATGATGTCATTCTGAGGGAACTCAGTGACCGAAGAATCTCATAATTTTAGAAGCAGGAGAATTTAGATGAGACGAGTTTTCTTAATACTAAGTGTAATAATTTTACTTTCGGTAATATATTTTGCAATAATCAATTTTAACAATTACGCGAATATAAATTATCTTTTCAGTCCGTTGCTTGATGCTCAAACAAAAGCAGGCTGGACAGAACAAGGGGCATATTTTGCAAAAGCAATAAGAGTTTCAACATATACTATTTTAGTATTGTTATCAGGAATTTTTGCAGGTGCGGGAACAGTTTATATGTTTTTATCTGCTCAAAACGAACGAGTAAAAGCTTACCGTAGAGAGCTTGAAAAAACTTCAATTTCCGGAATGAATAGTGCTTCAAAAGTTGAGGTTTTGGAAGCGAAAATAAAAACATTAGAAAAAGCTTTTAATACAGTAATAGACGAACGTACTCAGCTTGAAGTTCAAATAAAATCTTTAAATGCTGAAATTGATAATATTAATAAAAATAACGGTTAAACCTTTAAAGCTCTTGCAATGCGTAAAAGTTTTTCTTTGTCACTTTGTTCAAGAGTTTCAAATATATTTATCAAATTTTCTTTTAAATTAGTGTCTTTGTGCTCATAACAAAAGAAATCTTCCAATTCTATGCCAAGATTACTTGCAATTTTTTCCAGATTAGAAAGTAATGGGAAATTTTTTCCTGATTCAATTTTGCTGATTGATTGCGGTTCAATTCCTGCAATTTCAGCCATTTTATCTTGTGTATAACCGAATTTTTTTCTTATTTCTTTAAACCTTTTACCAAAAATTTCTTTTTTATTCATATTGCACCTAAACAAAATGTATCAATTACTGATATAGAATAAAATATATTTGTAGGTTATTATATTGAAATTTTGAACGTTGTAATGTATAATATTATTGTTGAAGTATATAAAAGAGGAATTTTGAACTTATGAAGTTAAAATTATTAAAAAGAAAGTTACAATTTTTTGTTTTACTGAGCCTCCCCAACCGAGGAGGGAAGAATTTTAACACCTGTTTAAGAGTGTTAGAAATTCAAGGTGGGGTCTTTACCCGTAAGGGCAAGCTTAATAGCTTCTTCGGATTTTACCTTCACAATGACGAATTACGTCATTGCGAGGAGGACGTAAGTCCGACGAAGCAATCCAGAAATATATGTCACCCTGAACTTGTTTCGGAATCCATTTCAAAAAAGATGCTGAAACAAGTTCAGCATGACATAATAATCCGTAAAGAACTTATTCACTTAATCACTTATTCACCTATTGACTTCAAAAAAGCTGCCTTCACTCCTCACCGGAACGCCCGACGAGCAGAAGGTACTCTGCCGAGCAAAAACAATCCGGTGAATTGTTTTTGCGAGAGGGAAGTGAGCGATGCCTGTTTAATGCGAGTCGGGCAAGAGAGTGGGTACTCTGCTGCTAACTTTGGCAAGACTCCACGACTACTGCGCTCCGCGGGGGTTACGTTGGCAGAAGTCTTGATAACAATCGGCATAATCGGAGTAGTCGCGGCAATGACTATCCCAACACTTATTCAGAAAAATCAAAAACGAATTATTGAAGCCAATATGAAAGAAAATTATTCTATAATTCAGCAGGTTATTCGCCAGAACGAAGCAAATGATATCGATATAGTTTCTGAATTTAAAGATGGTGATATTCAATTTTTAAAAACTTGGTTTGAAACATATTTTGAGCCGTATATGAAATATAATCGTGTTTGTTATGATACAGAAGGGTGCTGGCAAAATAAGGGACCTACTAAAATTCTAACCGGTGGTACTGTTTATGCAAATCGTGATAATATCGGTATCGGTTCACAAATTATTACTGTTAAACTTAATAACGGGTCTAACTTAGTTTTTAATATATGCGGTTCAAGCAGTATGCGTAATTATTGCGGTATGAGTACTACAGGTTCGGGTCTGTCTTTGTATATAGATGCTAACGGAGATTCTCCTCCAAATGTTATTGGAAAGGATATATACGTACTATGTTATTCTTCGGCTCATGGATTAATTCCTGCAGGATATAATATTGCAGATAGTGAAGTCAACAAAAATTGTTCCAAAAATGCCTCAGGAGACAATGCCGGTTTTTACTGCCTTATGCGCATAAAAAATCATGGCTGGCAAATCCTTGATGAAGTTTGGAGGATTAAAACTTAATTTTATACTGCATTTTTGACAATCATAAGTACAAGTTCTTTAAATTTTGCTTTAACTTTGTTAGTTGTTTCAATAACTTCATCATGAGAAAGTTTTTTAGTGGAAACACCGCTTGCGTAATTTGAAATACAAGTTAAACCAAGAACTTTCATACCGCAATAGTTTGCAACGATAGCTTCCGGAACTGTTGACATACCTGCTGCATCTGCTCCAATAGTTCTTGCTGCTCTAATTTCAGCAGGAGTTTCATAGCTTGGACCTGATGATGCCATATAAACTCCGCGTTTAATATCAATTTTTAATAATTTTGCGGCTGCATCTGCTATTTTTATAAGATTTTTGTTGTAGATTTCTGACATATCGGGAAATCTTATTCCAAATTCATCATCATTAGGACCAATTAAAGGATTTGTTCCCATATTATTTATATGATCGGTAATAATCATTAAATCGCCCGGTCGGAAACTTTTATTGATTGCTCCTGCAGCATTTGTTAGAATAACAATTTTTACACCCAATTTTTTCATTACTTTAATAGGATAAGTAATTTCTTGCATTGAATGTCCTTCGTAGTAATGATTTCTCCCTTGCATCATAACGACTTTTCTATTACCGATTTGAGCAAAAACGAGCTGCCCTTTATGCCCTTCTACAGTTGATTTTGTAAATCCCGGAATTTTTTCATATGGAATAGCATATTCACAAAATTTGTCTGCCAATTCGCCCAATCCTGAACCGAGTACAATTCCTATTTCCGGTTTAAATCCGTCTGTATATGTTTCTATGTAATCCAGTGTATCTTTCATCATAACCTAACTCCCTGCTTTTTTAATAATATTCTACAGAATTAACCGATAAAGTGCAAGTGTATAATTTTTTATTTTGGGCAAAAAAATACACAAAAACATTTTGAAGTTTTTGTGTATTTTTAAACTTAATTAACCTACTAATCTATTGTCATCAGCTTCTGATGCTTTAACCATTAGTGCATGTTCAACAGGGTTTTCTCTTGAAAAAGATGTTTCATGAGTTTCTTCAAAACCGAAATCTTCGCGAGCTTTTCTTGCCTGATTTTCATCAACGATTTTTTTAGCAAGTTCTGCAATTTCATAAACTAATTTATATCTGTTATCGGTATTTTCGTTTAAATCCCATGCTACTTTAATTATTTGATCCATTGATTAAATCCTCACTTTTTCTTGTGTCTGAAATAATGATATAATAACCGAAAAAATTTTTCAAGTATTCAGATTTATGGCTTATGTAACCCATATATTGACCGTAGTATTTTAAAGAATATAATCAAGCTATGGCAAAAGTTAAATCAAAATGGATATGTCAGCAATGCGGGTATGAAACGGCAGGTTATTTGGGAAAATGTCCTGAATGCGGGACTTGGGGTTCTTTGGTTGAAGAAGTTCAATCAGATTTGAAACCTCAAAATATATCTCCTCAAGGGATATTAAATGACTCAAAACCTTCGTTAATAAAGGATATTCATATTGGTGAAGAAGTTAGGGTAAGTACAAATATTTCTGAATTTGACAGAATTTTGGGCGGAGGTCTTGTTCAGGGTTCACTCGTGTTGATTGCAGGAGATCCCGGAATCGGTAAATCAACAATTCTATTACAGACTAGCGGTAATTTAGCTCAAAATGGCAAAAAAGTTTTATATGTATCCGCAGAAGAATCTTCAAGTCAGGTTAAACTTCGCGCAAATCGTCTTGAAATTTCTTCTGATAATCTTTATATTTACCCCCAGACAAATTTAGAATCAATTAAACAACAAATAGATGAACTTAAACCTGATACGGTTGTGGTGGATAGTATTCAGGCTATATACTCTCAATCTGTTACAAGTTCTGCCGGTAGTGTTTCACAGATAAGAGAGTGTTGTAATATTTTAATGCAGATTGCAAAGACTCAAAATATTACTGTAATTGTTATAGGGCATGTTACAAAAGACGGAAATATTGCAGGCCCTAAAATTTTAGAGCACATGGTAGATACGGTTATTTCCTTTGAAGGAGATAAATATAAGTCTTATAGAATGCTTCGTTCTATGAAAAATCGTTTTGGAAATACATCTGAGGTCGGAATTTTTGAAATGAGAGAAAAAGGTTTAGTGGAAGTCCGAAATCCAAACGAATTATTTTTGAATGAACGTTCGCAAGATGCTATCCCCGGAAGTGCAATTATTGTAACAAACGAGGGTACAAGACCGCTTTTGGTGGAAATTCAAGCACTTGTCGGAACAACTCCGTATCCGTCTCCTCGCAGAGTTGCAAATGGTGTGGATTTTAGCAGAGTTTTGCAAATATTAGCCGTTTTGGAAAAACGGGTGGGATTAAACTTATCTAAACAAGATGTATATGTTAATGTAATGGGCGGAATCGAAATTGATGAACCAAGTGCGGATTTAGGGATTGCTTTGGCAATTGCAACTTGTGCAAGAGATGTCGTTGTGGATTCCCAAACTGTTATAATCGGTGAAATAGGTTTGTCAGGCGAAATTCACCCTGTTAATAATATCGAAAAACGACTTAATGAAGCAGTAATTTCAGGATTTAAAAAAGCGATAATCCCTTATGCTAACAGAACAGTCCAAAATGATAAAATTAAAATCGTTCCCGTAAAACGCGTAATTGATGCGATTACTGCTTGTGTTAGTCCTGCATAAATTTATTTTGAAGGGTTACTAATATGAAAATTGAAGAACAACTTGGACAATATTTAATAGAAAATAATTTAACTATAGCTACTGCAGAATCTTGTACAGGAGGTTTGGTTAGTTCAAAACTCACTGATATTTCCGGAAGTTCGGCTTATGTTAAGCTAAATTTTGTAACTTATGCAAACGAAGCAAAACATGATATTTTAGGGGTTGATTGGGAAATTTTGGATAAATTTGGTGCTGTTAGTGAAGAATGTGCTCAAAGTATGGCAAACGGGCTTCATAAAATTACAAATTGTGATTTGGCATTATGTACAACAGGTATTGCCGGTCCGACAGGCGGAACAAAAGAAAAACCTGTCGGGTTAGTTTATATTTCCGTCAAATACAACAACATTGTTACAATTAAAGAAATAAAATTATCCCCGAATATTCAAAGAGCGCAAATGAAGGAAGAATTTGCAAATCAAGCTCTAAAACTTGCCTATGAAACATTAACAAGTGACAGAATATGATTTTTTGTAATATAATTCCTCTATGAGAAATTTGGGTTTAGTTTTAGTTTTGATTTGTTTAAGTTTTTCACCTGTTTACGGTGCGTTTTGGACTCATGATATTCCTCAAACAACTTTAGAAATTGCAAAAAATTTTGATTCTAACCTAATTTTACCATCTAAAACTGTTAGAGTCGGGATAGGAACAAATAATTTTTCATCTTATGAGTGGAATGAGGCAAATATTTATGCAACAGGGGAGTTTGAAATTTATGATGGCGAAAATTATATTAGCACGTTTGATGGCAGTAATGAAATAAATGTTAAAATTGATGGTAAAACTTTTGTATTAACAGATAGTGATGGTGAAGTTATTACTAAAGTTCAGGGACCTGTAATTTTTAAAACAGATTTTGGATTTGTTGGGGTAAAAGATTTGAAAAGAGCCGGCAAAGATGCTCTTTATAGGGGGCAGTTGGAACTTGTTACGGCATCTAAAGAAGGGAAATTTCATATTATAAATTCTTTAGAATTAGAGGATTATTTAAAAGGGGTTGTTCCAAATGAAATGCCTGTAAGTTTTGGATTGGAAGCGTTAAAGGCTCAAGCTGTTGCTGCCAGAAATTATGTGCTTTCCCCGAGAGTAAAAGCAAATCCGAATTATGATGTTGTGGATTCTGTTGCAAGTCAGGTTTATTTTGGGGTTAATACCGAAAGAGAATTGTCAAATAGGGCAGTAAACGAAACTTCCGGGATAGTAGCACTTTATGATTGGGATTTAATACTTGCGCAATATTCTTCAACTGCCGGAGGGTACACAGAAAGTTATTCAAATGCTTTTTCTGATCCGATTACGAAAAAATTTCCATCAGACCCCAAGCCATATTTGATTGCAAAACCTGATTATGATGATTTTGATTCTTTGAATGATGAGGAAAACGCTTCAAGATTTTATAAATCAAAGCCAAAATCTTTTGATGTTAAATCTTCATATTACAGATGGGAAAGGGAATGGAACGGCCAGGAAATTCAAGATGCAATACAGGCAAACATTGCATCTCAGAGTTTGACCGGATTTGTAAAACCCGCCGTTAAAAAAGATGAAATTATCGGTATTATAAAAAAAATAGAAGTTACCAAGCGCGGTGATTCCGGTAAAATTATTGAACTTGAAATTCAAACAGACAGCGGAAATTATACTGTTCAAAAGGAACTTGTCATAAGAAGGTTATTTACTTGTAACGGGAAAGCATTGCCAAGTGCAAATGTTGTGTTTGAACACGAATATAATGATGATGGAGATTTGATTTATCTAAAAGCTTATGGCGGAGGTTTCGGGCATGGTGTCGGAATGAGTCAATATGGTGCCGGATATATGGCAACAGAATTACATAAATCTTATGATGAAATTTTGAAACATTATTATAACGGAATAAAACTCGGAACTGAACCTGCCGTAATTTCTAACTGGGCAAGAACTTTAACCAGAACGTTCTATACTAAAAACGGTAAAGCTTGTCTTGTTGTTGATAACAAATACAATGTTAAATCTGTTAATATAACCATCAATGGTGAAGAATATATTATGGAGTTTGACCAAACGGAAAGATATAACATAATTGACTTATCTCAATATTTGACCAATGGAATGAATACCGTAAAATTAAACTTTACCGAAGAAAAGAACGGAATAAAATTTTATATTGAAATGGGTAATTAATAGTCATTCTGAGGGCAAAACCTAAGAATCTCATAATATTGAAAAGAATTTAATTGTATTGTATAAAAGTTGTGAGAAATTAAAAATGGACACCAAAGCGGAAGTATTACAACAAAATAATTATAAAGCTCCGAGTGTGCTAAAAGCGGCTTGGCTTATTGCTGTTGTTACAATAGTAAGTAAGCTTATAGGTTTTGTAAGAGATATAATAATTGCAAATTATTATGGCGCATCATTAGTATCTGATGCGTACTACTATGCATATCAGATTCCGTCTTTGTCATTAATATTGCTCGGCGGGGTGGGCGGACCTTTTCATAGTGCAACCGTTGCGATTTTTTCAAAGTTAATCCCAAATTTGGACGACAAACCAAGTGATGAGGTTAATCGTTTGTATTCAACTTTTATGAATGCAACGATAATATTTTTTCTGATACTTTCCGCATTAATTTTTATATTCCCAAAACAAATAATGGGTATAATTATTTCCGGCGGTTCAAGTGAAATGATAAATCTTGCATCTGCTCACTTGAGAATTATGACACCGTTACTTGTAATTGGGGGAATTGTCGGGATTTATTATGGTATTTTGATTATATACAGGCAGTTTATGCTTCCGAACTTATCTCCAATTATTATGAGTCTTGCAATAATCGGGGTAGTAATTGGTGTTCCTAATGATCAAAAAGGTTATGCACTTGCTATTGCAACTACAATAGGTGCTATTTTGCAATTAATAATTCAATATCCCAATATTAGAAAATTAGGGTATAGATTAAAACCTGTTTTCGAATTTACGAACAATCCGCATTTTAGAGAAATTGGCGAATTATTATTTCCTGCGGTTTTAAGTTCTACTGTCGGGCAAATTCACATATATGTTGATATGTTTTTTACATCTTCAATATCAGAGGGTGCTTGGACGGCTATCGGGTATGCAAACAGAGTATTTCAATTTCCTGTAGGGATACTTGTTACGGCTTTTCTTGTGCCGTTATTCCCTATATTTGCGAAACTTGTTGCAGATAATGATTTGGCAGGGATAAGAAATTATTTTAATAAGGGTGTCGGGGTTTTATTTTTTGGCGCAATTCCGATTATTATAGGAATTTTGGTTGTCGGAACTGATGCGGTAAGATTGGTTTTTGAACACGGGGTTTTTGATAGTAAAGCGACATTTATGGTAACGGAAGCTTTATGGTTTTTGTCTGTTTCAATAATTCCTTATGTATTTAGAGATTCTATTACAAGAGTTTATTATTCATTTAACGATTCAACTACACCTTTTGTAGTTGCTTTTTCATCAATTGTTTTGAAATTGTTTTTAAACTGGATTTTAATTTCAAAAATGCATTTTGGAATTGGCGGAATTACTCTTTCAACCTCGCTGGTAACTTTATTTAATGCTGTTGTATTGGGAATTTTTATTACAAAAAAAATGAAAATGGATTATAAATCATTATTTATTAATTTGTTTAAAATGATTGTTTCAGGTATAATTACACTTGTTGTATGTTTCATTTGTGCAGTTGAATTTGATAAATTTGTTCATTTGTCTAAGATTCCGTTTGAAACATTAAAAATAAGTTTAATAGCAATTGTTTGCCTGATTATATATGTTCCTTTGAATTTATTATTTAAAATGGAATATGCAGGAGAGCTGTTTAATAGATTGTCTGCAAAAATTAACAGAAAATAAGACAATTTAAAATTTGAATAAGAAGAGTTAAGTTTAGTTTATGAAATTACAGATTAGTACAAGAATAGATGATAACAGAGTTCGTTTGGACTTTAGAAACAGTCCGGGCAAACCGCATTATACACCGAGTTACGAAATAGATAAATCAAAAGCTGACGAATTTATAAAAGAATATAATAAACAAGAAAAAAAATTGCAGAATATTACGACCTATTCTATTGGAATAGCGGGTTTGATAGGCTTTTTGGCAACTTTTAAAAAGCATTCATTTAAGCACTCTTTTATCGGGACATTGGCAGGTTTAATTGCAGGTTTTGGAATTGGTGCAGGTATTTCTGCTCATAAGAAAAATGAACTTATGGACAAATATGATGTAAAAGAATATTCTAAATAGTGAATAATGCGGAGAAAGAATGAAAGAGATTTTTAAACCGAATACAAATGAACAGCCGGCGTTTATAGTTCTTGGAATTTTGACATTGTATATTCTTGTTAGCGGTTTTGTTTTTTATTTGTATTTTTTACATAGAATTTCTATAATCATTGCATTATTTACAGTATTGATTTTTACATTGTTATATTTCCCAAGATTATTGATAATAAAAAAACTCTATAAAAAGGATTTAATAAAAATTTTAGATAATTCTATTTTAATAAATAATATTAAAATAAATTTTTCTGAAATAAAAAGTTTCAATGTAGAAAATAAAAAACCCAAAGTTGTATTTTTTATAAATAATAATATGGTAGTTTTTCAGGAAGCAAAATTTACTCTTTCGACCACAAATGGACAAATAGAATTTATTGCGATAGGAACTGAAAAAATCAGACTGCTGACTGAGTTTCTTGAAAACGTCAGAAAGAATTGGTAATAGTTGAAACAATATCTTTAATTATACTAACGTTTTTTGTTGAAGTACTTTTTAAATCATTATTGATAATTGAAATCATTTCATTTTTATTAAGTTCTTGTTCTTCTTCAAGAATATAGCTGATATTTATATTTAATACTCCGAATATTTTTTCAACAACAGAAAGTGAAGGATAAGAAATCCCTGTTTCAATTCTACTTATATATTTCGGATCAACTCCCACTGATGATGCTAAATCATATTGGGTCATTTTCAATTTTTTACGGTTCTTTTTTATAATATTTCCGATAACTTTCCTGATATCTTGCATTTACACATTATAGAGGATAATTAAATAATAAAAAACCAATACTATGTTAGAATTTGCTTGACAATCTAACTAATTAATAGATAATATAACATGAAAGTAGATAATTTAAGAAAATTACTAACACACAATTAGAAAGGTGATTTATGAACAGAGAAAATACAGATAGATTTTGCTATATTGATGAAGTCAGGGATAAATATAATGACAATGAGTTAAATTACAAACCCAATCCACCTTACAATGACAGTACCGTCATTGCGAGCACGAACGATAGTGAGTGCGTGGCAATCCAGAAAAATTCGTACAGAAATGACTGGATTGCTTCGTCGGACTTACGTCCTCCTCGCAATGACGTGTCTTGTCATTCCGAACTTGTTTCGGAATCCATTTCAAAAAAGATGCTGAAACAAGTTCAGCATGACATAATAACCCGTAACGAACTTATCCACTTATCTACTTATCCACCTATTCACTTCAAAAAGATAG
>JAFUSQ010000023.1 GCA_017467605.1 bacterium
CGCTAATTATTTGTAACACTCGACATTAAAGTGGACAACTCGCTTTAATGTCACCCTGAACTTGATTCAGGGTCTATTATTATTTTGACGCTCAAACAAGTCCACTTTTATTGTTGTCTCGTGTAACAATAATTGCTCACTGCGTGGAGGTCGAACCAGATGACCTTTTTGCTAAATATGTAACTAGAGTCTGTTCACATTAATTGCTTGACATTTATAGCAATGACATGCGAATTTTGAGTGGGATTGTGACGGGGTAAATAAAACAAATTTAAAGATCCATACATTTACCCCTCCTTGCAATACCGGAAACGCTTAACCCAATAAAATCAAACTTAGCCAAATAAATAAAATTCCTGAAATAATTCCGACAATTGACAAGTGCCAATTCCCGTATTCTTTTGCCAGCGGTAAAAGTGTATCAAATGAAATATATGTCATAATCCCTGCAACTGCTGCCATAAGCACTCCAACCATAATATTTGGGACAAAAAATCCGAAAATTAACATTCCAAAAAGTGCTCCAATCGGTTCGGTTATCCCTGATAATGCCGCATACAACATTGCATAACGTTTTTTCCCTGTTGCGTGATATATAGGCAAAGCAACAGCAATTCCTTCAGGAATATTGTGTATCGCAATAGCAAAAGCAACAGAAACTCCAAGGGTTACGTTTTGAGTAGTGGTTAAAAAAGTTGCCATTCCTTCAGGGAAATTGTGTATACAAATTGCCAGTGCTGTCATAAATCCTGCTCTTTGTAATTTGTAATGACTGTGTGAAATTGATTCCGGATCGTCAGGGTGCAAAAGTTCTTCGGTATCTACGTGATCAGGTAAAAAATAGTCTATAACTACAGAAATAAGCAATCCTGCTACAAATCCCCCAAATACAAGCCATTGAAAATTATTTGGAAAATGCATTTTTAAAATTGATTCGCAATTCGGTATTATATCAACAAGTGAAATAAATATCATTACTCCCGCCGAAAACCCAAGACCTAATGATAATGCTTTTAAGTTATCTTTTTTTGTAATAAATGCAACAACACCGCCGATAGCAGTGGTTAAACCTGCCAACATTGTTAGGGAAAATGCTATTCCAAAATTATTTTGTAAATTCATATAGTGTAAAATCCTTTGCTTACAAATTTTAACATAAACATGTTTTGATAACTTGTAATTTTTTAAAAAGGCATGCCTTTCAATACAGGCATGGATTTTGGACTTCTCAATTACTTGATTTGTAAAGTTTTGTAAATGATTCAGGCTTATTTCGTATTTGGCTGAAATCATGTCAGAATCATGGTTTCAGCCATGTTCTAAATTTTCAAACATTAAAAGGAAAAAATATTTTGGACATGCCGTAAAACTAGAGTACAATTAAATCATGCTCATGTTGTGGGCAGTTCTTGTAGAGGTGAATGATGTACGAAACAGTCAAGGGTAATCTTTTACGGATACAAGAAGAAATCGCACCTTGTAAACCCAAAATAATCGCAGTTACAAAGTATTTTGATGAAAAAGCAATGATTTCGGCTTATGATGCAGGCTTGAGAGACTTTGGCGAATCAAGAGCTATTGAAGCAGTGGAGAAAATCAATAATCTTCCGAAAAATGTCAAGGAAAATTCAACATTTCATTTTATCGGACATTTGCAAACTAATAAAGTAAAGCATGTGGTTAAGGTTTTTGATTACATACATTCAGTTGATTCTGTGAGATTAGCCAATATTATTTCAGAGCAATCGCGAGAAATCAGAAAAGTTCAAAAAGTGCTTATTCAGATAAATAATGCAGGAGAAGAACAAAAATCCGGTTTTTCAAAAGATGAAATTTTTGAAAACTTTGAACAATTAAGACGACTTGAACATATAAATATCGTTGGAGTTATGAATATGGCTCCGTTTGGTATTTCGGAAGATGAACTTAGGGGATTATTTACTGATATTGTAAATATCAGAAATGAATTAAAAAGAGAGTTTGACTGCGAATTAAAAGAAATTTCAATGGGAATGAGTCAAGACTACAAAATAGCAGCTCAAACAGGGGCAACAATGTTAAGGATAGGTAGAAAATTATTTAAGTAATAAACGGAGGAAAGTTCGGTGGCAGCAATAACAGACAGTTTCAAGAAGGTTGTAGATTTTGTAATGGACGGATTTCGCGGAGAAAATCCTTTTGTAGATATAAATGACGAAGATCAATATGAAGATGATTATGAATATATGGAAGATGGCAATGCAGTAAGAGAAATTGCACCTTCATATACTCCCGTAATCGAAAAACATAATGAAGCAAAAGTTTTAAGCCACCCTAGTATAAATAGAGGCGGAAGTGAAGTTGTAGTAATTGAACCTCGTTCATTTGATGATGCTGCAACAATTGTTCAACATTTGAAAGATAGAAAAATCGTAATGTTAAATCTTCATTTGTTGGATAAAGAACAATCTCAAAGAACAATTGATTTTGTTTGCGGTGCATCACAAGCTTTGAACGGTAATCCTAAAAAAGTTGGGGATTTGGTGTTCGTATTTGCACCAAGCAATGTAACTCTTTCAGCAGACGTACAACCTCAACAAAGCAAGTTTAATGATTCTTTGTGGAGAACATCTCTACAGTAGAATAATTTTGGTATGAGAAGAGAGATAGTTTAGATATCGGCGGCATTCTTGCCGCCTTTTTATTTGGCATTGTTACTATTTCATTGTTCGCCCCCTCACCCCACCCCTCCTCTCCCATTGGGAGACCCTAGCCGAACCAAAATTTTTGATAATTCAAACTGACATCGTAGATGTCACCCTGAACTGACTAGAAAATTAGTTGAGCTTGCGAAACGTAATTTTCTGTTCCTACTCGGTGATTCAGGGTCTAATTCAGAATCTTCAAAAATTTTGAGTGAGACTGCGTGCAGGGAGCGTTAGCGAGTCGCAGGGAGCCGTTGTTAGCGAGCTTTGCGAGATGTACAACGGCGGGAGAGGGTATAAACTTCTCAATAAAAAAGTAACAATACCTTTTTATTTTGGGTTTAATAGTGGTCTTCTGCAAAAATTTTAAAATTTTTTGGTATTTTTTTTTCAATATTTTCAAATAATTCTGCCATAGACCAGCCGAATGCTTCTGCGATTTTTTTCAAAGTGACAAGTTGTGCTTCATTTTGTCCTCTCTCAATTCTTGTTAATGTTGATTTTGGAATGTCATTTTCGTAAGAAAACAGTAAAGAACTTTTATGAGTAATTTCTGTTCGTAGTTCTCTTATGGCTTGCCCGACGAGTTTACAGTATTCTTTTTCGATGTTGTTCATGTAAATTTTCCTTAATATTCTCGGCTCATATATGGGATATTAATGTAAGATGTTATTAATTACGGCTCATATATGAGCCGTAAGACGGAGGATAAAAATGAACAAATTAAGTAGAAATAATACTTTGTCCCGATTGGCGGAGCAGCGCGAAGTACCTAAAGTTGAAGGCACAAAGGCAATAGGGCAAGAGTACAATAAGAAAAATGCAGGTTTTGCTTTCAGCTTAACAAATAATAATAGATTCTTCGGGGGTAAAAATTGTTCCTCCCCAGAGGGGGACACAAGTTCGAGCAAACGAGGAACGAGTTTTGCGAGACTGCGTGCAGGGAGCGATAGCGAGTCGCAGGTTAGGTGGGGTGCTTCCCATGCTGCCTTTACTTTAATCGAAGTTTTGTTAGCTTGTGTAATAGTTGGGGTAATATCAGCACTCGTATTACCTGTGTTTGTTTCTAAATACAGACAGAAATCTTTTGATTTAGGGTTTGAACGTCAAATTAAAAGTTTGAATAACGCTATTGATGCTTTAGCAATTACTGAGAATAAAGATTATTTTAAAACTGTTATGTATACATCAGAAGAACCCGAAACATATGAAAGTAATTCAGGACAATTTATAAAAAAATATCTGAAACTTTCTAAATATTGCGGGGATAGTAACAGGGATTGTTTTGCAAATATTTATTATGAATATAAAAACAAAGACAAGAAAGTTTATAATCCTGAATTCAAAGGAGCTTGCGGAAGTTTAAAAAACGGTTCAAGTATTTGTTTGACACCTCAAATATCTGCGAATTCTCCACAAGTTTTGATTGATATTAACGGTAAAAAAGGACCTAATGTTTTAGGACAAGATCTTCGCACCTTCACCCTCAACTTAAAAACAAGAACGGCAATTAATACTCAAACTCAAGATGTAATTGTGCCTCCGCCTTATGAAAGACCAAATTTGTCTGATGATCCGGATAATCCTGATGATCCGGACGATCCTGATGAGCCAACAATAGATCCGCCATCTCCGCCATCTAACCCTTGCACAACTGACCCTAACAGTTTTGGTTGTTGTCAGACAAAAGCAGTAACATCTGTTTCAGATTCATGTTGTACGTATACAGAAATTTATAATACTGTTTCCGCATGTAAAAGATGTCCAAACGGCGGGGTTTTTGTATCTGACAGTATGTTTTGTTCCGTATTACTTTCGGGTACATATCAATACAATGATGCAGTTAGGAAATGTGCCCAGTCAGGTAAAAGACTTCCTGATATGGATACTTTAATAAGTATTTATTTAGCAGCAAAAGCTGATGCTTCACTCGGATTACCTACAACCGGTTATTGGTGGGCAAAAGAAGGATATTGGCGTGACCCGAGCGGACATAATGAATATGGAAGTGGTATACTTAAAACAAATGCAATGTATTTCGATATAGGTTTACCTTATGGTCCATACGAAGGTAATCCTCTTGCGGATCTTAATACTATGTGTGTATATAATGCAAATCAGTAATTTAAATCAGGATTTTTATTTGCAGTAACCCACATCATATTGTTTGTCTTTATATAAATAACCAAACATTGCACAAGTGCTTCCGCTCATACTTTTGCCGTTTACTTTGATTTTAATCGGCGGGCAGTGCGGGGTTTGCTTAGATATAATCTGCGGACTGCTGAAACCTTCTGCGCCGTTTTGCATCATTTTTTGAATATATTTATTCATAGTTTCATTATCGCGTTTTTCGGCTGCTTTTAGTACAGACATAGCAAGCGAATCCAGAGCCGCTTTTTTAGAATCTGTTGTTTGGGGTTGTGTTGCCGTTGTTGTAGGGGCGTTTTGCGTATTTACGGTTGTGGTATTTCCTTTTTTATAATAAGAGGACGGTGATGAACTGTTTGTGCTTGCGGGTTTTCCAAAACTCGGTTCTCCGGGCATATTTACTTGTGCAAAAACTGACGGACAAATTGATATTATCAAAGTTAATAACAAAATCTTTTTCATAACAAACTCCTCATATTCATATGTATTATTATTTTAACAAATTTTTCAAGAAATATAAAGTGTTTATGATAAAATCTTATTATAATAATTTTAAAGGGATATATTTATGTTTGATAATTTAAGCGAAAAATTACAGGGGATAATTTCAAAAACTCATTCACAGGAATTAACTCAGGATAATATGCATGATGCACTGCGCGAAATCAGACGCGCTTTGTTGGAAGCTGATGTTAATTTAAGAGTTGTAAAAACATTCATCTCATCAATTAAAGATAAGGCGGAAGGTGAAAATGTTTTGCAAGGGGTAAATCCTTCGCAGCAATTGGTTAAAATTGTTCATGATGAGTTAGTCGAATTACTCGGAAGTGAATTAAAACCGCTTAATTTATCATCTCACCCAAGTATTATAATGATGTTGGGATTGCAAGGTTCAGGGAAAACCACATCATCTGCAAAACTGGCAGTAAAACTTAAAAAAGAAGGTAAAAATCCGCTTCTTGTTGCATGTGATGTTTATAGACCTGCTGCAATATCTCAATTAAAGACTCTGGGTCAGGAAATCGGCTGCGAAGTTTTCTCACTCGATAATTCGACTGATGTTCAAGACATTGTCGGAAAAGCTATCACTTATGCAAAAGATAAAGGTTTTAACGTATTAATTCTTGATACGGCAGGTCGATTACAAATTGATACTGAGATGATGGCTGAACTTTTAATTATCGACAGAGTTTATCAGCCTCATGAAAAATTACTTGTAATTGATGCTATGACAGGACAGGAAGCTGTTCATGTCGCTGAAAATTTTGATGCTCAAATCGGTTTGACAGGATTGGTTTTGACAAAGTTAGACGGTGATTCTCGCGGAGGATCTGCGCTATCAGTTGTTCATTGTACCGGTAAACCTATCAAATTGACGGGTACCGGTGAAAAATTAAATGCTCTTGAAGATTTTTATCCTGAGCGTATGGCAACAAGAATTCTCGGTATGGGAGATATTGTTTCGCTTGTAGAACGTGCTCAGGAAGTTTTTGATGAAAAAGAAGCTTTAAAAATGCAAGAAAAAATGCAAAAGGCTGAATTTAATTTTAACGACTTTTTGAATATGCAAAAACAAATGAAAATGTTTGGTTCTATGGATCAGATTTTGGGTATGATTCCTGGAGTGAACATAAAACAAGCAGATAGAGAAAAAATTTCGCACGCAACAGATACCGAATTTAAAAAGATTGAAGTATTTATTCAAAGTATGACTCCGGAAGAACGTGAAAATCCGCAAATATTAAATACAAGCCGTAAAAAACGTATTGCGCAAGGCTGTGGAATGGATATGCACACAATTAATCTTTATGTCAAACAGTTTGAGCAAATGCGTCAAATGATGGGCGGAATGGGTAAATTACAAAAAATGTTTGGCGGTTTTGGCAAAAAAAATGAGAAAAAAGCAATGGTTCAGGCAATGAAAATGATGAAAAGAGGTAAATATAAGTTTTAGGAGTAAATATCTTTGTAAATTACTTGCCTAGGGAATTTACTTCGTGTAAAATAATTAATAAATTGGGGAGGACTCGGGTTAGATGCCGAAATTAGCAAGAGATTATGATAGCAGATATTATTCTGAATATCGAGTTTCAAACTATTCGCAAGTTTATGATTATAATGCTTATGCCCATAATCATAATTCTAATTATAAAGATTTAAGAGAACTTAACAGGCCTGCAAAAAGACGTAAATCAAAACGTAAAAATTTAGTTCAGTTTATGATTTCAATGTCATTTTTGTTATTTGTATTAATTTATGCTCTGCCATATTCATTTAATAATGTTACAAAAGCTATGTTTGCTCCGACTCCTTATAAAGAAATTAAAACAGATATGAATAATTTGAGTTTCCCGACAAGAAATTATTTATCAAATTCTTGGGTTTTAGGGGAACGTGAATTTAATTTTTCAGCTGATGAAAAACATTCGCAGATGATTCCTATTAAAGAAAACGTCAATATGCCTGTGTTAAAACAGGAATTAATGAAATTGGCTCAAATATATTCTTCCGTAAAACCTGCGGTTTATGTTTGGGATTATGAAACTCAAAACTATGTTGATATAAATGCTTCTGATATTTATGCGACTGCGAGTATTATTAAAATTCCGGTGTTAATTGACGTATTTCAATCAATTGAAGCCGGTCAATTTTCTTTGGACGATAAGATTCCTTTGACTGAGTATTATAGAACAGAGGGTTCCGGAAACTTACAATTTAAAGCAAGAAATTCCGAATATACCATTGATGAACTTGCAAATCGTATGATAACCGAATCTGATAATTCTGCAACTAATATGCTTATTGCAAAAGTCGGAGCAATGACAGATGTAAACCAATCAATAAGAGATTGGGGTTTAAAAAATACTCAGGTACAAACTTGGCTTCCGGATTTGAAAGGAACTAACAAAACTACTGCCAGAGAAATGGCTCAAATGCTTTATAATATTGATGAAAATAACAAATTATTATCAGAAAAATCAAGAGCCAAAATTTTTGGTTATATGGGACATGTCCATAATAACAGGCTTATTCATGCAGGCTTAGGAGAAGGTGCAGTATTTTTGCATAAAACCGGTGATATTGGTACTATGCTTGGTGATGCAGGAATTGTAATTGCGCCGAACGGTAAAAAATACATTGTTGTAATTCTTGCAAATCGTCCTCATAATTCTGTCGCAGGAAAGGATTTTATTGTTAAAGCATCTGAAATTATTTATAATTATATGGTGAAATGATGCTTGAAGATTTATTAAAAACAAAACATTGTTTTAAACTTGTGTGTGGCGCAGGAAACGAAGAAGTTGAAGATATAAAACGTTTAGTTTACATTTACGCAATTGCAGGCTGCAGATTTTTTGATTTGTCTGCAAATGAAAATGTTATTCAGGCTGCACGTGAGGCTTTGGAATTGGCAAAAGTTGATGATGCATATTTATGCATTAGTGTTGGGATAAAAAATGATCCGCATGTAAATAAAGCAGTAATTGATTATGAAAAATGTGTAAATTGCGGAGCGTGTGAAGAAATTTGTCCTCAAGATGCAATTCATTACGCAAAAATTAGAAAAAATAAATGTATCGGTTGCGGAAGATGTTGGAAAGTTTGTTCCCGTGCCGCTATTTCATATATTTCGGAAGAAAAAAATCTTGATGAAGTATTACCCGCAATTGTGGAAAAAGGAATTGACTGTATAGAATTTCACGCAATGGGACTTGATGAAGATGAAATTTTTTCCAAATGGAAATATATAAATGATAATTATGACGGGATTTTGAGTATTTGCACAAGTCGGGGAAAGCTTAGTGACGAAGGACTTGTTAATCGTATAAAAACAATGATAAAAGACAGAAAACCTTATACAACAATTATTCAAGCTGACGGATTTCCAATGAGCGGAGGAGATGATAATTATAAATCAACTTTGCAGGCTGTTGCAACCGCTGAAATTGTTCAGAATGAAAAATTGCCGGTTTATTTGGTTCTATCAGGCGGAACAAATAGCAAAACAACAGAACTTGCCCAAATGTGTGAAATCTCATATGATGGTGTGGCAATAGGTTCTTACGCAAGAAAAATAGTCAAACGATTTATTGATAGAGATGATTTTTGGACAAATCATAATGTCATTGAATATGCCTTAGAAGTCGCAAAACCTCTGGTAGATACTGTTATATCATAGAAATTTTATTTAAAAGCAGTTAAATCTTAACAAAATTATAAAAACTATTGGAAAATATTTATGTTTGTTATAAATTAAGGCTACATGCAGAAATATAAATACAAAAGGAGAATTTGAAATGCAAGTTATATTAAAAAAAGAAGTTCAAAATTTAGGTGAAGTTGGAGACGTTGTAAACGTAAAAGACGGTTATGCAAGAAATTTCCTTCTTCCTAACGGTTCAGCAGAAATCGCAACTGCAGGCGCATTAGCTAACAGAGAAAAAAATATCGCAAGAATTCAAGCTAAACAAGAAAAATTACATCAAGAAGCTCTTGCTAAAGCTGAACAAATTGAAAAATTCGGCAAATTGGAATTGTCTGCAAAAGCAGGTGAATCAGGTAAATTATTCGGAACAATTACTACTAAAAAGTTAACCGAAGAATTATTGGCAAAATCAGGTATTGAAGTTGATAAAAAATCAGTTTCATTGAACGCTCCAATTAACAAAATCGGTAACTACACAATGTTAATTAAATTAACTTCAAAAGTTAAATGTGAATTAGCTATTTCAGTTACAGCTTCAGAATTTGTTAAAGAATCAATCGAAGAAGAAGTAACAGAAGAAACTGCTGAATAGTTTAAATAAAGGTGGGAAATGAATCAATCAGACAGTTTAAAATTTCAAGCAATCGCGATTGGTTCTCTGCCTCATAACAATGCTGATAAAGCAATGTTGGTAGTAAAGGAAAATTTTCCACATATTCCTTTTTTCCCTCAATTAGCAAATGTTCAAAAAAACGAAGACATGATTATTCAATTCTTAGAAGGTCTGCCTTCGTTTTTTGCTGATAAAGCACAAGACTTTGTAATGAATAGTGAAAGTGATGAATTTTTTGAAAGTTTAGAAGAATTTTTCACCGATTACGAAGAAATTATGGTTGATACTAATTCTGAAAAATTATCCAAGTACGGTATAAGTAAAGAATTTTCTTCAACATTTCTTAAATTCATTGAAATCATTAAAGAAACAAAGCCAAAATATGCAAAAGGACAAATTGTTGGACCTTTCACCCTTGCATCTTCACTTGCAGATATAAACGGTCAAAACTATGTTTTTGATGATACTTTGCGTGATATTGTTGTGAAATTACTTAAATTAAAAGTATTGTGGCAGATAAAACAAATAAAATCAGCTAATTCTGAAACCATACCTATAATTTTTATAGATGAACCTACTGTATCCCAGCTTGGAACATCTGCTTATATAACAATCTCAGACAAAATCGTTATTGATATGTTAAAAGAAATTTGTGATGTGATTCATGAAAATGGCGGAATTTGTGGAGTCCATTGTTGCGGAAAATGTGATTGGTCAGTTCCTATAAGATCCGGAGTTGATATTTTAAATTTTGATGCTTATGCTTATTCTAAACATTTGAGTCTTTATAGTGATGATATTGATAGCTTTTTGAAAAATGGCGGTAAACTTGCCTGGGGAATTGTTCCTACTTTGGACGTCAAGGCTTTGACAAATCTTGAAGTTAAAGATTTGGCAAAAAAATTTGAAATTTCCGTAAAATATTTGACTAATAAAGGGATAAATGAGAAACTTATAAAAGATAATTCAATAATAACATCATCTTGCGGAGCGGGTTCTTTAAGTATTGAATTAGCAGAAAGAGCGATGCATTTAGTTTTTGAATTAGCGGATTTTTTAAGGGAGAGAGAGTAGTTTGACGGTAAAACTTGCAATTACAGGTAAAAGCGGAAGCGGGAAAACAACTATTGTTAAAGCTTTTATGAATATTCTAAAGGAAATGTTTCCGGAAAAATCAATTTTGCTCTTTGATAATGACCTGTCAAGTGAATTGGGACACAGTTTTGGCTTAGATATAAGAAATACTATATACGGTATAAGAAGCGGTAAACACGAATATAAAACGGGAATTCCTGATGATATGTCTAAACAAGAATTTATTGATTGGGCAATGGAGGATATTCTTGTATCGCTTGATGATAATATTGATATAATTGTTTCTTGGTTTGTAGGTTCAAAAGATTGCAGATGCCCTGTAACAAAATTAATAAATGATGCGGTTTACAAACTAATTAATCGTTATGATATTGTAATTTTTGATTGCGAATTTGATTTGAAATATTTAAATCAACTTGTAGATATTGAAATTGATTCGACAATTATTGTCGCAAAGCCATCTGAAGAATCTGCACATTTAGCAAAACGTATAGAAGAATTTAGCGCAAAATATGCGGCAGGCAATCAGCTTGGCGTTGTTATAAATAAAGTCGATAATGACAATTTGGAATCTGTTTACAACCTTTTGAACAAATATAATCTTGATGTATTAGGGGTAATTCCATTTGATAAAAATTTAAAAAATGACCCGATATCAAGAGATTCAAAAATTGTTCAAGATGCAATAAAACAATTCTATTTTAGATTAAATTTGCCGCAAGCTAAACAGTAAAATTATTTAATAAATTTTTATATTATGCTATAATTCTTATATGGCAGTAATACTTGATGGTAAAAAATTAAGAGAAAAAGTTCTTTCGCAATTAAAACTCAAACTTGATAAGTTTGATAGTAAGCCTGCACTTGTTGTAATTTTAGCAGGCGAAAATCCGGCAAGTAAAATATATGTAAACAATAAGAAAAAAACTGCAGAAAATTTGGGTATAAATTCTATTGTTATTAATTATCCGTCAAATGTCTCTGAAAAAGAACTTTTAACAAAAATAGAAGAATTAAATAATGATAAGAATATTACGGCAATACTTGTTCAATTACCTTTACCTGAGCATATTTCAAAAGAAAATGTAATAAATGCCATTTCTCCCCAAAAAGATGTTGACGGATTTACACCTTACAATTTTGGTCGACTTTTTTCAGGGGAAGAACCTTTGGTTTATCCTTGCACCCCAAAAGGTGTATTAATTATGCTTGATGAATACGGAATTAAGCTTGAAGGGAAGCATGTTGTTGTTATAGGCAGGTCAAATATAGTAGGCAGACCGTTAGCTCAAATGTTGTTAAACAGAAATGCTACTGTAACTATTTGCCATAGCAAAACCGAAAATTTGGCAAAAATAACAAAAACTGCTGATATCGTTATTTCAGCAGTAGGGAAAAATATTATAGAAGGGGAAATGTTAAAATCCGGTTGTGTTGTTATTGACGTTGGGATTTTCAAAGATGAAAGCGGGAAGACCCGAGGAGACGTGGACTTTGAAAGTGTATCCCAAGTAGCATCACATATCTCGCCTGTTCCGGGAGGTGTCGGACCAATGACAATTGCTTCATTGATGCTAAACACTGTAGAACTTTTCGAGAAAAATTCTTTATAAATTACTATGAATTCAATAGGTTCAAAGTACAACTTGATTTGATATTGTTGTTTACAAGTGTCTTTAAGCCTGAAACTTCATTTTCAATTGCAGTAATTTGTGATTCAATAGAATCTTTTTCTGATTCTAATTGTTCATCTAAACTTTCATAGTAAATGTAATCAGCATCTTCTGTTGCGTCAGAACCCTCTTGACCTGAATACTCTTTTTCAATTGCAGACATTTGAGATGTTGCATATTGAATTTGGTTTTGAATAGAAATTAATTGGAATTGTAAGAAATTCTTTTGTAAAGTCAATAAACTTTTTTGACTTGCTAATGCTAAAAATGCCATTGTCTCGTCTCCTTATTTATTATTTTAAAGTTCTCTCATGTATATAAAGTTTTTAAGACTTGTTCAATTTCACGAAGATATCTTTTTGTTACAAAAGTTAATATAAATTTGAATATTCGCTCAATACTTGCAACAGAGGTATATTTTTGTCATCATTTAATAAAAAAAGGGAGAAAGAAATGGATATAAAAGCAGTTATTTTGGCAGCAGGAAAAGGTACACGAATGAAATCTGAAACCACTCCGAAAGTTTTACACGAAATTATGGGAAAAACTTTACTTGGCTATGTTTTAGATAATGTAAAAAACTTTGTATCTGAAGAATTTGTAATTGTAGGGCATCATGCTCAAGAAGTCGAAAAATTCGTAAAAGATAATTACACAAGTGCCAAAACCGTTTTACAATCACCTCAATTGGGAACGGGACACGCTGTTTCTATGGTATGTCCGCAATTAGAAAATTTCGACGGTTTAGTTCTTATTTTGTGCGGGGACACACCTTTAGTTACGGAAAAAACATTAAAAGAATTTGTAGAATTCCATAAATCTAACAATTCTGATTTAACCGTAATGAGTACAATTTTTGAAAATCCGACAAATTACGGGCGAATTATCCGCGAAGATGACGGAACTTTAAAATGTATTGTTGAAGAAAAAGATGCAACCTCAGAACAAAAAGCCGTAAAAGAGGTAAATGCAGGAATTTATTGTCTGAATTGGAATAAAATAAAATCTGCGTTTGGCCAATTGAAAAGTAACAATGCTCAAGGAGAATATTATTTGACAGATATAATTTCTTGGGGGAAAGCTCAAAATTTGAATGTAAATGCTTATATTTTAGAAGATAGTGATGAAATTTACGGGATAAATTCTCGTCAAAACCTTGCAACTGCAACTAAAATAATGAATAAACGAAATCTTGAAAAATATATGACTGAAGGAGTTACTATTGTAGATCCTGACAGCACATGGATTAGTGTTGATACCGAAATCGGACAAGACACAATAATTTACCCCTCAACTTATATTGAAGGAAAAAATAAAATCGGTAAAAACTGTAAAATCGGACCTTGTGCACACCTAAGAGGAGAGGTTGAAGTTTGCGACAATGTGAAAGTCGGAAATTTTGTTGAAGTTAAAAAGTCAAAAATCTCATCAAACACAAATGTTGGACATCTTTCATATATTGGTGATGCAGAGCTCGGAGAAAGAGTAAATATAGGTGCGGGAACAATTACTGCAAATTACAATCCTCTTACGAAAATAAAATCTAAAACTGTTTTAAAAGATGATGTAAAAATCGGTTCAAATTCTGTTTTGGTTGCGCCGGTAACACTTGAAGAAGGTTCAAATGTCGGAGCCGGCGGAATTATTACAAAAGATATTCCGTCCTGGGCGTTAGCTATTACTCGTTCACCCTTGAAAATTTTAGAAGATTGGGTTAAAAGACAGGGGTAAAGGGGTAAAGGGGTAAATCTAATAGATTTTTCGGGCTTTACCCTCAGAATTACATGTTGTGACCCACCCTAACCCTCCCTAGTAAGGGAGGGAAGAAGCTTATTATCTTACTTTTGTAACGAACTTATTCACTTAATCACTTATTTACCTATTCACTAAATTACGATTTATTTTTGTGTTACCATTTTATTTGAAGGGGAGACAAAATGTATAATCCAAAGTCCAAAAAAGCCGAAGAATTTATAGATAATCAGGAGGTTTTAGAAACCCTCGATTATGCCGAAAAAAATAAAAATAATTTAGAATTAATTGATAAAATTTTAGAAAAAGCAGAATTAGGAAAAGGTCTGACACACAGAGAAGCTTCTGTTTTACTTGCTTGTGAAAATGAAGAAAAAAATAAGAAAATTTATGAACTTGCACAAAAAATTAAAGAAGATTATTACGGTAACAGAATCGTATTATTTGCGCCTTTGTATTTATCAAATTACTGTGTAAACGGTTGTGTTTATTGTCCGTATCACGCAAAAAACACCCATATTCCCCGTAAAAAAATGACACAAGAAGAAATTAAAGAAGAAGTAATTGCCCTTCAAGATATGGGACATAAACGTCTTGCAATCGAAACAGGAGAAGATCCTGTAAACAACCCGATTGAATATGTTTTAGAATCTTTAAAAACAATTTATTCAATTCACCACAAAAATGGTGCAATTCGCAGAGCAAATGTTAATATTGCAGCTACAACAGTTGAAAATTACAGAAAACTAAAAGAAGCCGGAATTGGTACATATATTTTATTCCAAGAAACATACGACAAAGTTCGTTATGAAAACCTTCACCCGACAGGGCCAAAACACAATTACGCATATCACACAGAAGCTATGGACAGAGCTATGACAGGCGGAATTGATGATGTAGGGTTGGGTGTTTTGTTTGGCTTATCAACATATAAATACGAATTTGCTGCACTTTTAATGCATGCGCAGCATTTAGAAGCAGTTTTTGGGGTAGGTCCTCATACAATTTCCGTTCCAAGAATTAAAAAAGCTGATGACATTGATCCGTCAACTTTTGAAAATGGAATTGATGATGACACATTTGCAAAAATTGTTGCATGTATAAGGATTGCCGTACCATATACAGGAATGATTATTTCAACAAGAGAATCTAAACAGTGTCGCGAAAGAGTTTTAAAACTTGGGATATCACAAATCAGCGGTGGATCAAAAACAAGTGTTGGCGGATATGCTCACCCTGAAGATGAATCAGAAGAAGATACTGCTCAATTTGACGTTTCCGACAGACGTACTTTAGATGAGGTAATAAAATGGCTGATGGAACTTGGGTATGTACCAAGCTTCTGCACAGCATGTTACAGAGAAGGACGAGTCGGTGACAGATTTATGGAAATTTGTAAAGACCAACAAATTCATAATTTCTGCCACCCTAATGCAATTATGACTTTGAAAGAATATCTTGAAGATTACGCATCTGATGAAACTAAAAAAGTCGGTGAAGCATTGATAGAAAAAGAACTTCAAACACTACAAAATAAAAAAGTTGAATGTATAGTAGAAGAAAATCTTGAAAAAATAGAAAACGGAGAAAGAGATTTTCGATTTTAAATATCAAGACCCCACCCTAACCCTCACCGGTTGGGGAAGGGAGAATTTTAAATTGAGCAAAGCGAAATTTTGAAATTCAATGAGGGGAATTTTCATGTATAATACATGTGCATTCTAATGGAGGTAAATATCAATTATGATTAAAATGGTTGCAACAGATATTGACGGGACTATTTTGAATTGGGGTGATGGATTTTCCCCTGCCGTAATTGAATGTATTCACAAATTAAGTCAACAGGATATTAAAGTAGTGCTTGTTACAGGCCGAATGCATTCATCTGCAATGCATGTTGCAAATGAACTGGGACTTAAAACTCCGATAATATCTTATCAAGGCGGTTTGATTAAAGATTTTGAGGGAAATACTTTATATCAGCAAAATCTAAATTCAAATTATGCAAAAAAAATTATTAAATGGGCAGGGGTAAATAATATACATATTAATTTGTATATTGATGACAAATTATATGTCCAAGAAGATAATGATATTATAAAATACTATGTGAACGGGAAACATATTGATTATACTGTTTGTTCATTTGATGAATTGAAAGTTGAAAATGTTAATAAAATTCTGGCTATTGATTTAAGTGATGCTCAAAAAGTTACCTCTTGGGTTGAGGAATTACAAAACAGATATCCTGATTTGTATATAGTAAAATCTACTCCGTATTTTTGTGAAATTGGTTCAGCAGAGGCTAAAAAATCATTAGGGGTCGAATTTTTATGTAAATTATGGGGATTAAAAAAAGAAGAAGTTTTGACAATTGGCGATCAAAATAATGACATTGATTTGATACAAGCCGGCGGAATTGGTGTTGCAATGGGAAACGGCACACCCGAATTGAAAGAATGTGCCGATTTTATTACCGATACCGTACAAAATGACGGATTTGTAAAAGCTATTGAGAAATTTGTAACTATTCCTCAGGAATTGTAAATTTTGTACCGCAACGTGAACAGAATATCTGTAATCCATCTTCATTAGGATCAACATCAGATAATCCCATTACTCTGATTTTGCCGTTTTCGTCTTTTGTAACTTTATATTTTAATTGACATTCCGGACATACTACATAAGTAAATTCTCCGTTTTGTGTTATTTCAGCTTTTGGAGATTTTTTAGTTTGAGGTTTAATATTAGAAGTTGGGTTACCGGCATAACTATCAACAAATTCAGCTAAAATATTTCCTAAACCGCCAAGCGGAACATAATTTTTGATAGGTTCAATTACAACTGCATTACCATAAGCAATAACTTCGGCAGTTCCGCCTGTACCGTAAATTACCGGTGTAATTTCAAATCTAAAATTAATAACTGCATTTGCTCCAATCCTTCTTGCAGATGTAACCATTCTATCCCAAGCTCTTTGACGAACTTCATCAGATAATTCTGTATATGATGTTAACTCACCACCTGTAACGTTTTTACAGCCCATCAATGAATCCTGAACGATATCTTTAGCCCGCATGGATATTCCCCATACAACACCTTTGTAATCCATTACCTGATAACCTTCAAATGATTCTTTTTCTGTTACAAGAACCCTGCTTCCAACCTCCGGTCTTGTTCCTGCAAGTAAGTCTTCGCGATTAATCATAATTGTTCCTTTCTTTAAATGTTTGCCGCATTCTTATATTTGAGTATTCTTCTTCAATTTTTAATAAAGCTTCTTTTTGCTTTTGATAGCCAACACACGTTGTTTCTTGGTTTAAATTTTCACAACCTTTGCAAATTCTATCGCCTGTTCGTTTTTTATTATACAAATTCCTTAACAATATAAATGCAAAAATACTTAGTATTCCTGCATAAATATTTGATTTAAAACACACAACAAATACTGATGCCAAAAATATTCCGTCATAAAATCTTACAAAATCTTTCGTAATTCTTCTGAATTTTGAATACAACGGAGGATAGGACATGAAAAGCGTTAAAATACACCCGCAGATCCATAATGCAAAATATTTATCAAATTGAATGGTTTTTATTTTCGGAATAATTAGCAGTAAAGTTAATATAAAACCGCTATAAAGCAATAAACAACTTCTGCAAACATACCAGCCAAAAATTTTTACTGTACTGTCTTTATAGCGTGGACAAAGCGGTTTATGCAAAAACATAAACTTGTAAAAATGTTTGTAAAAAATATATTGGTACAAAAGCACTTTATTTAGTTTTGTCAGTAATGATAGGGTCATCAGTTTCTTCCAACTCCGCTCCGCATACTTTACAAGTTTTAGATTCCATATTTTCAGATCTGAAAGATTCTCCGCATTGAGGACATTTGTAATATTTTCTTGAACGTATTGATTTTATAAAACCTATAATCCCAACAATAATTACAAGACCAATAAAGCCCCAAAAAATATAATCGCCAATATCAGCTTTTCTTGTATAAGTTGTAGTATTGTATTCAACAACTGTTATTACATCATCTTCATTGTTTTGAGGAATTTGGCGTGTTGTAGTTACTGTATTCCTATCATATTGTGTCATATAATCTCCTTTTTTATAATTCTATATTTAATTTTAAAACAACACATCATATAAAATTATGATATAATATTGAAAACGGAGATTAAAATATGTATAGAACAGGAATCGGGTATGATATTCATAAACTTATTGAAGGCAGAGATTTAATTATCGGGGGAGTAAAAATTACTCATGAAAAAGGTCTTTTAGGGCATTCTGATGCTGATGTTTTAATTCATGCCTTGATTGATTCCATACTTGGAGCGTTAGCTTTAGATGATATAGGAACGCTTTTTCCGGATACCGATCCAAGATATAAAAATATAGATTCAACAATTTTATTGAAACATGTATATAATTTGGTTAAGGAAAAAGATTATTCAATAGTAAATATTGATAGTAATATTATTGCACAAGACCCAAAGATGATGCCTTATATACCAAAGATGAAGGAAGTTCTTTGTAAAATTCTTGAAATTTCTCCTGATAGGATTTCAATTAAGGCAAAGACAAAGGAAAAACTGGACGCAGTTGGACAAAAGTTAGCGATAGAAGCCAATGCTGTTGTGCTTTTAAAAAGTAATTAATTTCTAAATCTATCATTCATATAACTCAATATTGCACCTCCGATTTCTTCATTAGGGTCAAAGGTTTGGCCAGGGTTGTGCGGTTTTAATGAGTTTTGAATAAGCATTTTTACTAAAGGTCCAAAAGCATCAGGGACTTGAATTTTTCTGTAGATTCCTGCCAAAAATGTTTGAATGTTTGGAGAATCCGTATTGTTAAACCTTGCAAAAACAGGATACATTTTATCTATATTTTTAGTACCGTCATCAAGCATTCTATCAATAATATATAGCGTTTCGGTAACTTGCGCTTCGTTATTTGAATGAGTTAATATATCTGCAAGATAAGGCAGGGCTTGTTCTTTTTGTTTTACAAAATAATCAACTTCATTTTTATCAAATACACAATAATTTCTCTGTGGTGTCGGCAGCTGACAATTAGCACAGACATAATACTGTTGTGCCGGTTGAGTATAATATGGAGTTGAATGTGTTATCATTTGAATTTGTGTCATAAATTAAATAACCTTATGAATATACATACGGAGGACCGTTTTTAATTTCAAACAAAATATTTTCTGCTATAGTTTTTAATTCTTCTTTTGAACGCTTACCGCTATCGACCTGTTTATAAAATTCTTCAACAAGCGGTTGAATTGCAGAGTCTTTTTTTGATTTAAAGTTTCTAAGTTCTGTAGAAACCAGTCTTTTTTGCAGTTCCAGTTCAGTTTGAGCATTAATTTTCTTAACTTGAACTTCTTTTATTGCATCTCCGACAAGCTTTCCTCCATAGCTTACGGCAGTGACGCCGGTTATTCCAAGGAATAGTTGCTTAAACTGTGGATTTTCTGTATCTAAAAGCCAATTGTAGAAAAATGCTCTGTAATCATCTACAAAAGAGTTAAATGCAGGTTTTGGTGTTCCGTCACCACCGATATTTGGATTAACCTTTGTTGATGAGGTTTTAAATTTTTTCATTATTTTTTCTAAAAATTCTTCTTTTTCTGAATTATTATTCCATTTAAGTTTTCGGATTTCTTCAGTGACAAATGTTTCTAAATCTTGTGCACCTTCGATTGACATAAACATATGTTCAAGATTATTTTTATCTATTTTTTTTGTTTCTTCGGTTGATGTTGCGACAATTTGTGAAATCGCATCTTTAGCTTTTGTCAAATTTTCCTGAAGATGGATTTTACCTTTTGCAAGATTTTTTAATGATAAAAATCCTAATCCGACAATTCCTAATGTTGTACCTATGCCGAGAATAATATTTCCTGCATTTGATTTTTCTTTGTTTTTATTTTGATTTGAAGTGAACGGAATAAATTTTTTACCAAAATTTTGCAAAACATTTTCATTATCATTGGTAATATATTTTTCAAAATCAGAAGTATATTTAGACATCAGGCTTCTTATAATCTGCATTTTGCCTGAAAATGATTGAGTTTCAACCTCAATTAAATTTTCTTGAAGATTTTTTTGAATAGAAGCTTCTTTGCGTTTTACCCAAATTTCTTTATATCCGTCGAAAAAAGTTTTACCCATAAATGCCATAGCAGATAATGCTAAAACACCTGTACCTGCAATAAATGTTTTTTTATTAGGACTTTGAATCATTTGATAAATGATTTGGGAGGTTTCTTTACTAAGATTAACATTACGAGTAACCGCAGGAAGCCATTTTTCGGGTGCGGTTTCTTTTGCAATTTTAGCACTGCGTTTTACAAACCAAGTTAAGGTTGTGACTGCGGACATAACTCCCAGAGATATTCCGCTTAAAGGAAGAAGTTTTTTATCAAATATACGACTATTATCCTGATATAATTCTTTCGGCATCTCAACTTTATCAGAAATCATATAAGTATCTTTAGTTGATGTTAGAGTATTTTCATTATCGCGGACGTAATTATTAACCAATACTCCTTCTTTTGTCGAAATATTGTTTTTCTTTTGAGAATTTGTTAAATTTCTGTGCTGTCTTATATTTTCCGCATCATTTAACGGATTGATGTTCATCTGTTTGTGTTTCCTTTTCTGTCTGATTTTTTAGTTTTTGTGCAAGTTTATGAATAAAAGTTTTTAATTCAAAGGTTCGCTTGGCTTCATCAATTTTCTTTTCTTCGTCATTTGTTTCATCTGTACCAAATATGAAAAACATTGATTTAAGTTTCTTTTTAATATTTGATACAAATTTACCGACTTTTTCATTGATGGAGGCTTTTAATTCTCCGTAAATTGCAGTCAATTTGTCTGAGATGTCTGAGAGTTTTTGAGTTATTGCTTGTGAAATATTTGTTATTACGTTTGGAATATTTTGAATTATATTTAATACTGAGCCGATAATATTATTCAAAATAAAATTTACGGGTTTGGCAATAATTGGGGGCATTGAGTTGTTTATAATTTGTGCAAATTCCATCAATCTTTGATGGGTATTTGCGATATTTTTTTGAAAATCTGCCAATGCTTGTAAATGGTTTTGTTGTGCTGCTTGGGCTTGAGCTCTTGCATTTTTTTGCGCTCTTAACATTGCACCTATTGCCGCACATTGATTGTAAGTCATTTCTCCAACATTACGGGGAATATCTCTTTTTGTTGTGGAATTTCCACCGGCCATTCCGTTACAAATCGGACAAGCACCTAAAGGCAACCCGTGTGGACAAGTTCCGACTTTTGCACTATGTGTGTGGAGTGTAGGTGTTCCTAAAGACATTAAAAAATCCTCTATTTTTAAGAGGACACTTCATAAGAAATTCTTGCACAACTCCAAAATGCGCGTGGAGAAGTTTTTTCTTTGAGTGTTCCGACTTTTACGGCTGCGGCTACAGTTGAAGATATTCACTTCATTTCCTCTTGCCATGATAGTAATTTAAGCAGTATTTTAAGTCAATTAAATAGAGAGATTTTGTTACATATTATTTTTCTTTTATGTGTTTTTTTATTTTAATTCCATCAGGTTCAATTTCTAAAATTAATTCATCTCTTACGGGATTAACGTTCAAAATTTCCAGTAAAGCTTTCGGTATAATAATTCCCCAACTGTTGCCAATATTGCTAAGTCTTCTAATCAGCATAATAAATACTCCACTAACATTATAGTCTACATTGTTGACATTTTGTTAATATTGAGTTATAATTATGTTATAACAAAATACTAATGAATTCCGGAGAATTATATGAAAAATAGCTTAGGTGAGAATGATATCATTGTCGGGGTAGTTACCATTGATAATGCTAAATGTGAGATTGGGAGTAAATATAAAAACAACGTCATTGCGAGCACGAACGATAGTGAGTGCGTGGCAATCCAGAAAAATTCGTACAGAAACGACTGGATTGCTTCGTCGGACTTACGTCCTCCTTGCAATGACGTGTCTTGTCATTCCGAACTTGTTTCGGAATCCATTTCAAAAAAGATGCTGAAACAAGTTCAGCATGACATAATAACCCGTAACGAACTTATCCACTTATCTACTTATCCACCTATTCACTTCAAAAAGATAG